>NZ_JBFTRJ010000021.1:0-110724 GCF_056399465.1 Variovorax sp. 01N425
CCCATCAGCGGGAGCGTTATGCGGAGCGGTGGTTGATCAGCGATGCACAACGAGCGTGCCCTCGTGCACAGAGCATCGGGTGCTCCCCGCAGCGAAATCAAGGAGGAGGCCGCAGGCCGGGGGACATTCGCGGAGGGGAGTACCCGGTGATCTGTGCACACGCCCCGAACAGCATCGCCCCGAACGCTCCCAAAAACATCCATCGCTTAGTTGTGTTCAGAAAACAAGGAGACCTCTCATGAAATTCCGCCGCACCCTGCTCGGCCTTGCCGCCGCAGCAACCGCCCTGTGCATGTTCTCGACCGGCGCCATGGCGCAGGCCGCCTACAAGCCCGAGTACAAGATGTCCCTGGTGCTCGGCCCGCCCACCCCCTGGGGCCAGGCCGGAAAGATCTGGGCCGACCTCGTCAAGGAGCGCACCCAGGGCCGCATCAACATCAAGCTGTACCCCGGCGTGTCCCTCATCCAGGGCGACCAGACCCGCGAATTCAGCGCGCTGCGCCAGGGCGTGATCGACATGGCCGTCGGCTCGACCATCAACTGGTCGCCGCAGGTCAAGCAGCTCAACCTTTTTTCCATGCCCTTCCTGATGCCCGACTACGCGGCCATCGACGCGCTCACCCAGGGCGAGGTCGGCAAGGACATGTTCAAGACCCTCGACAAGGCCGGCGTCGTGCCGCTCGCCTGGGGCGAGAACGGCTACCGCGAGATCACCAACTCGAAGAAGCCGATCAAGTCGCCCGCCGACCTCAAGGGCATGAAGATCCGCGTCGTCGGCTCGCCGATCTACTCCGACATGTTCACCGCGCTCGGCGCCAACCCCACGCAGATGAGCTGGGCCGATGCGCAGCCCGCGCTCGCCAGCGGCGCCGTCGACGGCCAGGAGAACCCGCTCTTCCTGTTCACCGTGCTCAAGATGCACACCGTGGGCCAGAAGTTCGTGACCACCTGGGGCTACGTGGCCGATCCGCTGGTGTTCGTGGTCAACAAGGAAATCTGGGCCTCGTGGACGCCGGCCGACCAGGCCATCGTGCGCCAGGCCGCCGTCGATGCCGGCAAGCAGGAAATCGCGCTCGCGCGCAAGGGCCTGGTGGAAGCCGACAAGCCGGTGCTCAAGGACATTGCCGCCATGGGCGTCACCGTGACCCAGCTCACGCCCGACGAGCGCGAAGCCTTCGTGAAGGCCACGCGGCCGGTGTACGACAAGTGGAAGTCGACCGTGGGCGCGGACCTCGTGGCCAAGGCCGAGAAGGCCATCGCGGCGCGCCAGAAGTAAAGCCCGCGTTCCTGCGGATCGGGGTGGCGGCCGCGACAATGCGGCCATGCACCACACCCTGATCATCGATACGGACCCCGGCGCGGACGACGTGATCGCGCTGCTGTTCGCCCTGGCGGCACCCGAATCGCTGGTGGTCCGGGCGCTGACCACGGTGGCCGGCAACGTGCCGCTGGCCAAGACCTCGCGCAATGCGCGCCTCGCCTGCGAATGGGCCGGGCGGCCCGACATTCCGGTGTATGCGGGCGCCGAACGGCCGCTGCTGCGCACGCCGATCTACGCGGCCAACATCCATGGCCGCGAAGGCATCACCGGCGTGAAGGTGCACGAGCCCGCCGCGCCGCTGGCCGAAGGCCATGCGGTCGACTACCTGATCCGCACGCTGCGCGCCGCGCCCGAAAAAAGCGTGACGCTCGCAATGCTCGGCCCGCAGACCAACCTGGCGCTCGCCCTCGAACAGGCGCCCGACATCGTGCGCGGCCTGCGCGAACTGGTGCTCATGGCCGGCGCGCACTTCAATGGCGGCAACATCACGCCCACGGCGGAGTTCAACGTGTTCGCGGATCCGCATGCGGCCGAGGCCGTGCTGAAGTGCGGCGTGCCGATCACCATGCTGCCGCTCGACGTGACGCACAAGATCCTCACGAGCGACGAGCGCATCGCGCGGCTGCGCGGCCTGGGCAACCGGGCCGGCGCGATTGTCGCCGACATCCTCGACGCCTATGCGCCGCAGGAGATGCAGCACTACGGCATGCCCGGCGGGCCGGTGCATGACGCGACCGTCACGGCCTACCTGCTGCAGCCCTCGCTCTTCCGGGGCAGGCGCATCCACGTCGAGGTCGACAGCCGCGAAGGCATGGGCTTCGGCCAGACCGCGGCCGACTGGCACGGCAGCCTGCACCGCCCACCCAACGCGAACTGGATCGCCGACGGCGATGCGCAGGGCTTCTTCGACCTGCTGACGGAGCACATCGCGCGGCTGCCGTAGGCAAAAAAAAGCCACGCTGCAAAACAGCGTGGCTCTTGTCCTTGCGACGCAGCGGATCAGTGCTGGAGGATCTTGTTCAGGAAGTCCTTGGTGCGCGGCTGGCGGTTTTCCGGGTGGCTGAAGAACTCGTCCTTCGGGCAGTCTTCCAGGATCTTGCCGCCCACGTCGATGAAGATCACGCGGCTCGCCACCTTGCGCGCAAAGGCCATTTCGTGCGTGACCACCATCATGGTCATGCCGTCCTTGGCCAGGCTCACCATCACGTCGAGCACTTCGCCGACCATTTCGGGGTCGAGCGCCGAGGTGGGCTCGTCGAACAGCATCACGATCGGGTCCATGCTGAGCGCGCGGGCAATGGCCACGCGCTGCTGCTGGCCGCCCGAGAGCTGGCCCGGGAACTTGTCCTTGTGCGCCATCAGGCCCACGCGGTCGAGCATCTTGAGGCCGCGGGTCTTGGCCTCGTCGGGGCTGCGGCCCAGCACCTTGATCTGCGCGATCGTGAGGTTCTCGGTGACCGACAGGTGCGGGAACAGCTCGAAGTGCTGGAACACCATGCCGACCTTGGAGCGCAGCTTGGGCAGGTTGGTCTTGGGGTCGTGCAGCGGAATGCCGTTGACGGTGATCTCGCCCTTCTGGAAGGGCTCGAGCGCGTTCACGGTCTTGATGAGGGTGGACTTGCCCGAGCCCGAGGGCCCGCACACCACCACCACGTCGCCCTTGGAGATGCTCACCGAACAATCGTTGAGCACCTGCACCGGGCCATACCACTTCGAGACGTTCTTGATTTCAATCATTTTTTCGGACATTTCTTTCTCCGGTTCAGCCACTCGGCTAGCGAATGATGGCGATCTTCTTGTGGAGGCGCTTGACGAGCCACGACAAGGCATAGCACATGATGAAGTAAACCACGGCTGCGAGCAGGTAGGCCTCGATCGGGCGGCCGAAGTTCTTGCCCGCGGTCTCGAAGCCCTTGAGCATGTCGTAGGCGCCGATGGCGTAGACCAGCGAGGTGTCCTGGAACAGGATGATGGTCTGCGTGAGCAGCACCGGCAACATGTTGCGGAAGGCCTGCGGCAGCACCACGAGGCGCATGTTCTGGCCGTACGTCATGCCGACCGCCTGGCCCGCATTCACCTGGCCGCGCGGAATCGACTGGATGCCCGCGCGCATGATCTCGCTGAAGTAGGCCGCCTCGAACGCGATGAAGGTGATCACGGCCGAGATTTCCGAGCGGTAGTTCGAGCCGATGGAGCCGAAGGCCGCATAGAACGAGGCCGGCACCAGGAGGAAGAACCACAGGATCACCATCACCAGCGGAATGCTGCGCATGCCGTTGACGTAGATGGCGGCCGGCGCGTCGAGCCACTTCTTGCCCGACAGCCGCATCAGCGCCAGCACGGTGCCGAAGAGCACGCCGCCAATGGTGGCGACGATCGTCAGCATGATGCTGAAGTAGAAGCCCTTGACGACGAAGTTGCTGATGACGTCCCAGTTGTAGAACGACAGGTCGAGGTTCATCATGTCAGTGCCCCCCGCCGCCGCTGGCCGAGACGATGAAGCCCGGCACGCGCGTCTTCTTCTCGATGAAGGCCATGATGCGGTTGATCGCAAAGGCCGAGATCACGTAGAGCCCCGTCACCGCCAGGTACACCTCGATGCCGCGCGAGGTTTCTTCCTGCGCCTGCATCGCGAACATCGTGAGCTCGGTCACCGACACGGCAAACGCCACCGACGAGTTCTTGAAGATGTTCATCGTTTCGCTCGTGAGCGGCGGAATGATGATGCGGTAGGCCATCGGCAGGATGACGTAGCGGTAGTACTGCGGCGTGGTGAAGCCCACCGCCATGCCCGCGTAGCGCTGGCCCTTGGGCAGCGCCTGGATGCCCGAGCGCACCTGCTCGGCAATCCGCGCCGAGGTGAAGAAGCCCAGCGCCAGCACCACCAGCACGAAGCTCGGCACGCCCTTCATGACCGGCACCAGCGCCGGAATCACGTGGTACCAGAGGAAGATCTGCACCAGGAGCGGAATGTTGCGGAACAGCTCGACCCAGGCATTGCCCAGGCGTATGAGCCACGGGCTGTTGGGCAGGGTGCGGATGATGCCGACCAGCGAACCCAGCACCAGCGCAACGACGAGCGCCAGCAGGGCCACGGACACGGTCCAGCCCCATGCGGACAGCATCCACTGCCAATAGGTCGGGTACTTCCCGCCCGGGTCTTGCAAGAAGACCTGCCAATCCCAGTTTGATCCCATCGGGGACTCTCCTTCTTTCAGATTTCCAGACTGCTAGCTTGCAGAGGCCGTGCCCGCGCGCCGCATTTGCGAAAACAAACGCCCGCCGGGGGCGGCGGGCGTTGCGCGGATGGCCTTGCCGTGTTTACTTCTTGGCCGCGTAGTCTTCCATCGGCTTGTCGTTCGGGTTGGCCCAGGCGGCCTTCGTGGCGTCGGACAGCGGCAGGTTCACCGTGACGTTGGCCGGCGGGATCGGCTTCAGGAACCACTTGTCCCAGAGCTTGGCGAGGTCGCCGTTCTTGATCTGTGCCTTGATGCTGTCGTCCACCACCTTCTTGAAGGCCGGGTCGTCCTTGCGGATCATGATGGCGATGGGCTCGACGCTGAGCACTTCGCCGACGATCTTGAAGTCGGCGGGCGACTTCGACTTGGCGATGTTCGAGGCCAGGATGGAGCCGTCCATCACGAAGGCGTCGGCGCGGCCCGATTCGAGCAGCAGGAAGCTGTCGGAGTGGTCCTTGCCGTAGAGTTCCTTGAAGTCGATGCCGCCGGCGCGCTCGTTCTTGCGCAGGGTCTGCACCGAGGTGGTGCCGGTGGTGGTGGCCACGGTCTTGCCGTTGAGGTCCTTGATGCTGTTGATGCCCGAGTTGGCCTTGACCGCGATGCGCACTTCTTCCACGTAGGTGGTCACGGCAAAGGAAACGTCCTTCTGGCGCGTGGCGTTGTTGGTGGTGGAGCCGCACTCCAGGTCGACGGTGCCGTTCTGCACCAGGGGCACGCGGTTTTGCGAGGTGACGGGCTGGTACTTGGTTTCCAGCTTGGCAAGGCCCAGGTGCTTCTGGATGTCCTTGATGATGTTGGCGCAGATGTCGTAGTGGAAGCCGGTGTACTGGCCGTTGCCCAGCGTGTACGACAGGCCGGAAGATTCCCGCACGCCTTCGGTGATGCTGCCCGAGGCCTTGATCTTGGCCAGGGTGTCATTGGCTTGGGCAAAAGCGCTGCCGGCAGCCAGGGCTGCAATTGCCAATGCCAATACTTGCTTGTTCATACGGAAAACTCCTGAGGTGACTGGAAGATACAGATACAACGAAATTCTAGACATTCACGTGATGGGGAATACCCGGACCAACCCGGTGCATTCTCGGCGGTGCCGCACCGGCCGCGCGCATCGAAGCGCCGCCTTGGTGCAGGTGGACCCATTGGCATTGTCCGACTTTCACTAAGCAGCCTTTGTGCCCGAGGGCTCGGCAGCCGGCGGCACCGGCGCGGACAGGCGCACCGGCTGGGTCAGGTTCTCGGGCACGAGCAGCGCCTCCATCTCGGCGCGCGTCATGATGCCGAGCGATTCGGCCACCAGGTCGATCGGCCCGCCGGTGGCCAGCGCAGTCTTGGCGATCAGCGCCGCCTTCTCGTAGCCGATCAGCGGATTCAGCGCGGTGACCAGCGTGACCGATTCGCGCACCCGCTTGGCCAGGAACTCCCGGTTCGCCTCGATGCCTTCGACGCAGTTGAGCTGCAGCGTGTTGCAAGCATTGCTCAGGTGCTTGATGCTCTTGAACAGGCTCCATCCCATGATCGGCTCGAAGGCGTTGAGCTGCAGCTGGCCGGCCTCGGACGCCATGGTCACGGTGATGTCGTTGCCGATGACCTCGAAGGCCACCTGGTTCATCACTTCCGGGATCACCGGGTTCACCTTGCCCGGCATGATCGACGAGCCGGCCTGGCGCGCCGGCAGCCGGATCTCGCCGAAGCCCGCCTGCGGGCCGCTGGAGAGCAGGCGCAGGTCGTTGCAGGTCTTGCTGAGCTTGGTGGCCACGCGCTTGAGCACGCCCGACAGCTGCACGAAGGCGCCGGTGTCCTGCGTGGCCTCGATCAGGTTGGCCGACTGCTTGAGCGGCACGCCGGTCTGCTCGGCCAGGTACTGGCAGGCCAGGTTGGCATAGCCGTGCGGCGCGTTGATGCCGGTGCCGATGGCAGTGGCGCCCAGGTTGATTTCCTCGATGAGCGCGCGCGCCTCGCCCAGGCGGGCCTCGTCCTCGCCGATCATGACGGCGTAGGTCAGGAACTCCTGGCCCAGCGTCATGGGCACGGCGTCCTGCAGCTGGGTGCGGCCGATCTTCAGGATGTCCTTGAACTCGAGCGCCTTGGCCTCGAAGCTCTTGCGCAGCGCGGCCATGGATTCGAGCAGCCGGCCGATGGCAAACCACAGCGCCAGCCGCACCGCCGTCGGATAGACGTCGTTGGTGCTTTGCGAGGCGTTGACGTGGTCGTTGGGATGCAGCACGTCGTAGCGGCCCTTTTCGTGGCCGAGCTTCTCGAGCGCGAGGTTGCAGATCACCTCGTTGGCGTTCATGTTGGTGGAGGTGCCGGCGCCGCCCTGGATCACGTCGACCACGAATTCATCGAGCAATTTGCCTTCGATCAGGTCCTCGCAGGCCAGGATGATGGCGGCCGCGCGGTCGCGGTCGATGGCGCCGAGATCGGCATTGGCGCGGGTGGCGGCCTTTTTCACGAAGGCCAGCGCGCGCACCAGGTCGGGCATGGCCGACACGCGGGTGCCGGAGATGGCGAAGTTCTCGACCGCGCGCGCCGTGTGCACGCCCCAGTAGGCAAAGGCAGGAATCTGCTTTTCGCCGAGAAAGTCGTGTTCGGTCCTGAAATTCGGGCTCATACAGGTTCCTCGGCTAAAAAAAAGCACGCGGATGGCGCGTGCCCTGAAGATTGCTGTGTGACAGCGGCAAAAAACTGCCGCGACTGTAGTGGCCGCGGAGCTGCGGCGCCAATGCCGTTTGCGGGGAGGCTTATGCGCGGCATTTATAGATTGTGCAGCGCACAAATTCCGCGCGTCGATCGATCGGATGGCGGTCAGCGGCCCGGCGGCTGGGCACCGACCAGGTACGACCACAGCGCATCGGCCGTGCGCTTGGGCTGCAGGCCTTCGGACACCGGCCCCTTCGCCGCGCGGCCGCTGCCGGCCTTCACCGGCGCCGGCGCGCTCGGCCGCTCGCGGTAGGCGCGGATCTCCATCGTCGCCTCCAGGCTGTCGATCTCGGGCGGCAGCGCGCTCACGAGCTTGCGCGCCTTGATCTCCTTGCGCACCGCGCTCTGCGGCAAAAAGGCGATGCCATGGCCTTCGAGCGCCATGACCTTCAGGCCTTCGGCCATATCGGTTTCGTAGACCCGGTCGAGGTGGATGGCGGTGCCCGACTCCTTCAGCAGCTGGTCGACCACGCGCCCCAGGTAGGCGCCGGGCGCGTAGCCCAGGTAGGGCAGCGGCTGGCCCGGCCGGCCGGGCAGCCGGAAGCGCGGCGCGCCGTCGGCGTCAGCCTTGACCCAAGGCGCCACGGTTTCCTCGCCCAGGCTGACCATCTCGTACTTGTTGGCATCCAGCTGCAGCGGCTGGGAAGGATGGTGGTAGGCGATCAGCAGGTCGCAGCTGCCCTCGACCAGGCGCAGCACGGCGTCGTGCACGTTGAGCGCGATCAGCCGGCTCTTGATGGGGCCGAAGTGCTCGCGCAGGCTGGTCACCCAGGAGGGAAAGAAGGTGAAGGCCAGCGTGTGCGGCACCGCGATCTCGATCACGTCCTGCCCGGCGGCCGAGTGGCCGCGCAGCATGGCGCGGGTGCTCTGCAGCGACTGCAGCATCTCGATGGCCTGGCTATAGAGCGTCTGGCCCGCGGGCGTCAGGCGCGTGGGGTAGGAACTGCGGTCCACCAGGTCGGTGCCGGCCCAGCCTTCGAGCGCCTGGATGCGGCGCGAGAACGCGGGCTGGGTCACGTGCCTCAACTGGGCCGAGCGGCTGAAGCTGCGCGTTTCCGCCAAGCTGATGAAGTCTTCGAGCCACTTTGTTTCCATACGCGGCGATTATGCGAGCGCCGCGCCATACTGGGCTCCCCCTCCTTTTCCCGCATTCGCCATGCCTCCAGCCGATCTGCTCGACCTCTGCGCCACCGAACTCTCGCGCCGCATCGCGGCCCGCAGCGTGTCCTGCCATGAGCTGATGCAGGCCTCGCTGGCCCGCATCGAGGCGCTCAACCCGCGCTTCAACGCGATCGTCTCGCTGCGCGAACCCGGTGTGCTGCTGGCCGAAGCCCGCGAGCGCGATGCCGAACTGGCGCGCGGCGAGCGGCGCGGCTGGATGCATGGCTTTCCCTTGGCGGTGAAGGACCTGAGCCACGCGGCGGGGCTGCCGACCTCCATGGGCTCGCCGCTGCCACCGCGCTCGCCGGCGCGCATCGACAGCCTGCACGTCGCGCGCATGCGCGCAGCCGGCGCCATCGTGATCGGCAAGACCAACACGCCCGAATTCGGCCTGGGCTCGCACACCTACAACACGGTGTTCGGCATCACGCGCAACGCCTATGCGCCGGAGCGCAGCGCCGGCGGCAGCAGCGGCGGCGCGGCCGTGGCGCTGGCCCTGGGCATGCTGCCGGTGGCCGACGGCAGCGACATGATGGGCTCGCTGCGCAACCCGGCCGCCTTCAACAACGTGATCGGCATGCGGCCCTCGCGCGGACGCGTGCCCGGCGACCCCGAGCAGGAACTCTTCTTCCAGCAGCTGGGCACCGAAGGCCCGATGGGCCGCACGGTGGAAGACACCGCGCGGCTGCTCGCGGTGCAGGCGGGCTTCGACGGGCGCGTGCCGCTGTCGTCGCCGCAGGCGCTGCCCTCGGCCGATGCCATCGCGCTCGACGGCGACGGAAAAGGCCTGCGTATCGGCTGGCTCGGCAGCCTCTGGCCCGAACTGCCGCTCGCGCCCGGCATCCGCGAACTCGGGGAGCAGGCGCTCGGCACCTTCCGCGCCATCGGCTGCGAGGTCGAGCCCTGCACGCTCGACGTGCCGCGCGAGCACAACTGGAGCGCCTGGCTGCGGCTGCGCCAGCTGCTGGTGGGCGGCAAGCTCGGCGCGTATCTCAGCGACCCCCAGCTGTTCGCGCAGCTCAAGCCGGAAGCGCAGTGGGAAATCGAGCAGAGCCGGCACCTCGATGCGGCCTCGCTCTACCAGGCTTCGCTCTACCGCTCGAACGTGTACCGCGCGTTCTTCAGGCTGTTCGAGCGCTTCGATTTCGTGCTGGCGCCGACGGCGCAGGTGTTCCCCTTCGAGGCCGAGCTGCACTGGCCCGCCGAAGTGGCCGGCGTGCCGAGCGACACCTACCACCGCTGGATGGAGATCGTGACGCCGTTCACGCTGGCGGGCTTGCCCACGCTCAATGTGCGCGCAGGTTTCGGCGAAGGCGGCCTGCCGATGGGCCTGCAGCTGGCCGGGCCGATCCATGCGGACCTGGACGTGCTGCGGCTCGGGCATGCCTATGACCAGGCCTGCGGCTGGGGCGCTCATCGCCCCCCGGTATTGGCTTGACTTTTCTCCCTCCGCTCCCGGGGGAGGGCAGGGGTGGGGGCAAGCGGCGCATCCATCGAGCGCCCTGCCCGCCCCCATCCCAGCCTTCCCCCGGCGGGGGAAGGAGCAAGAAGACTTCAGACCGGCGTCAACACGCCGCGCCCCGCGAAGTGCCCTTCGGCATTCGCAAGAAAATGGTCGACCGACTTCTGCGTGGCCTCGGGCGACCAGCCCGCCATGTGCGGCGTCAGCAGCACGTTGTCCAGGCCGACGAGCGGTTCGGGCCGCTTCGGCTCGCTTTCGTACACATCGAGGCCGGCCCCGGCAATGCGGTGCTCGCGCAGCGCCGCCGCCAGCGCCTCGGTATCGACCACGCTGCCGCGCCCGATGCTGACCAGGTAGCCCTGCGGCCCGAGCGCATCGAGCACCTCGGCATTCACGAGATGGCGCGTGGCCGGCCCGCCCGGCGCGGCCAGCACCAGGAAATCGGCCCAGGCCGCGAGCGACTTCAGGTCGCCGAAGTAGCGGTGCACCGCACCTTCGCGCGGCTTGCGGTTGTGATAGCCGATCTCCATGTCGAAGGCGGCCGCGCGCTTCGCGATCTTCTGGCCGATGGTGCCGAGCCCCAGGATGCCGAGCTTCTTGCCCGACACGTTCGGCGGCTGCGGAATGGCTTCGCGCCACACGCCTTCGCGGCACAGCCGGTCGAGCTTGCGGAACTCGCGCACGATGCCGATCAAGAGGCCGAAGGCATGGTCGGCCACGCAGTCGTCGTTGGTGCCGGCGCCATTGGCGGTGGCAATGCCGCGCGCACGCGTCACTTCGAGCGGCACGCCTTCGTAGCCCGCGCCCAGGCAGCAGATCAGCTCGAGCGCCGGCATGGCCGCAATTTCTTCGGGCGTGATGCCGATCACGCCGATGGTCAGCACCGCGCGGAATTTCTTGCCGTGCTCGGCAATCGCGGCGGCGCGCGCGGCGGGGTCGAAGGCATAGGTCATGTCATAGACCTCGGCAATCTGGGCCTGGTGGGCGCTCGAAAGGCTGTTGAGCACCAGCAGGGGAATCTTGGTCGACACGTCTGAACTCCTGGATCGATGTAAAAAAGAATGATCGGGCTACATCAGCGGCGTGGCTTCGCTCTTTTGCAAAGCCCACATCTGCGCATAACGGCCCTGCTTCGCAAGCAGCTCGGCATGCGTGCCGCGTTCGACGATCACGCCCGCCTCGAGCACCAAGATCTCGTGCGCATCGACCACCGTCGAGAGGCGGTGCGCGATCACCAGCGTGGTCTTGTCCTGCGCGGCGCTCCTGAGCTCCGACTGGATGGCGCGCTCGTTGGCCGAATCGAGCGCCGAGGTGGCCTCGTCGAAGATCACGATCGGCGGGTTCTTCAGCAGCGTGCGCGCAATGGCCACGCGCTGCTTTTCCCCGCCCGACAGCTTGAGGCCGCGCTCGCCCACGGTGGTTTCATAGCCCCTGGGCGTGGCGGCGATGAAGTCGTGGATGCGCGCGGCGCGGGCCGCGCCTTCCACCTCTTCGCGCGTGGCGCCGGGGCGGCCGTAGGCGATGTTGTATTCGACCGTGTCGTTGAACAGCACCGTGTCCTGCGGCACGATGCCGATCGCGCGGCGCACGCTGGACTGCTGCACTTCGCGGATGTCCTGCCCGCCGATGGTGATGCGGCCCTGCTGCACGTCGTAGAAGCGGTAGAGCAGCCGCGCGAGCGTCGACTTGCCCGAGCCCGAAGGGCCGACCACGGCCACGGTCTTGCCGGCCGGGATCTCGAAGCTCACGTGCTTGAGGATCGGCCGGTCGGGCTCGTAGGCGAAGCTCACGTCCTCGAAGCGGATGGTGGAGTCGACGCCGCCGCCCTCACCCCTGCCCTCTCCCCGAGGGAGAGGGAGCAAAGACAGCGGCTGCGCGCCCGGCGCGTCGCGCACTTCGCGCTCCTTTTCCATCAGCACGAACATCTTGTCCAGGTCGGTCAGGCTCTGCTTGATCTCGCGGTAGATCACGCCCAGGAAGTTGAGCGGAATGTAGAGCTGGATCATGAAGGCGTTGACCATCACGAGGTCGCCCAGCGTCATGCGCCCTTCGACCACGCCCGAGGTGGCGCGCCAGAGCATCAGCACCAGGCTGGTCGCGATGATCAGCTGCTGGCCGGTGTTGAGCATGCTCAGCGTGCGCTGGCTCTTGATGGCGGCCTTGCGGTAGCGGTCCAGGCTGGCGTCGTAGCGCCTGGCCTCGAACTCCTCGTTGTTGAAGTACTTGACGGTTTCGTAGTTCAGGAGCGAATCGACCGCGCGGCTCTGGGCCATGGAGTCGAGCTCGTTCATGGTCTTGCGGAACTGGGTGCGCCACTCGGTCACGGTGACCGTGAAGGTGATGTAGAGCACCAGCGCCGCGCCCGTGATCCAGACGAACAGCGAATCGAACTTCACGCCCAGGATGGTGAGCACCAGCGCCAGCTCGATGATGGTGGGCACGATGCTGTAGAGCGACATCGAGATGAGCGAATGCACGCCGCGCGTGCCGCGCTCGATGTCGCGCGTCATGCCGCCGGTCTGGCGCTCCAGGTGGAAGCGCAGGCTCAGCGAATGCAGGTGGCCGAACACCTCCAGCGCGATCTGCCGCGCCGTGCCCTCGGTGGCCTTGGCGAAGATCAGCTCGCGCAGCTCGCCGAAGAGCGCGGTCGAAAAGCGCAGCAGCCCGTAGGCCAGCAGGAGCCCGATGGGCACGATCAGCAGCGCCTGCGCCATGTCCGGCCTGGGCGTCATCGTGTCGATCAGGTTCTTGAGCAGCACCGGCACGCCCACGTTGGCCACCTTGGCGCCCACCATGAAGCCGAGCGCGGCGATCACCCGCCACTTGTACTGCCAGAGATAGGGGAAAAGGCGGCGCAGCGTCGCCCAGTCGGAGCGGTCGCTGCGCGCCGGCGCATGGCCGGTGGCGCTGTGGGGGGGAGGAGGTAGGGCTTCGCCGCTGCGGCGCATGAGGGACAATCGTGGTTGCTTAGTTTGTCCAGATTGTGCCCATGTCCGATATTTCCAGCACCGCCGCCGCCGCGACCCTCAAGAGCCTGCCCACCGACATGGAGCTGGTGCTCAAGGTCATTCCGATGCCCGCGGACTGCAACGCCAACGGCGACATCTTCGGCGGCTGGGTCATGGCGCAGTGCGACCTGGCCGGCTCGGTCATTCCGGCGCGCTACGCCAAGGGCCGCCAGGCCACGGTGGCGGTCAACGAATTCATCTTCAAGCAGCCGGTGCGGCTGGGCGACATCCTCTCGTTCTATTCGAAGCTGGTGCGCATCGGCCGCACCTCGGTCACGGTCACGGTCGAGGTCTTTGCCGAGCGCTTCCGCGCCCAGGGCGAATACATCAAGGTGACGCAGGCCACCTTCACCTACGTGGCCATCGACGACAACGGCCGGCCGCGGCCGATCGAGCAGCAACCCTGAGTGCGCTCACAGCGCCGGCTCGCGCACCCGTTCGAAGCGTTCGAACTCGCGGTTGATCCAGCGCCCGTCGAGCCGCTCGGTGCGGCGGATGTAGACGGCCTGCACGATGTCGCGCGTGTGGGCGTCGATCTCGATCGGGCCGCGCGGGCTCTCGAGCCGCAGGCCCCGGAAGGCGTCCACCAGCTGCTCTGCGCCTGCGCTGCCGCGCATGGCCGGCGCGCTCATCGCGGCGTCGGCCGCCGCGAGCGCATCGTGCGCCGCCACCGCGAAATAGCCGGGCCGCAGGTGGCTGCCGTACTCGGTCTCGAAGGCGGCCGTGAAGCGGCGGTTGGCCGCCGACTCGTGGGCAAACGAATAGTGGTGGCTGGTCACGAGGCCCTCGGCCAGCTCGCCGATGCCTTCGAGGTAGTGGTCGTCGGTGGCGTCGCCGGTCGCGAGCAGGCGGATGCCGGTGTCGGCCATGCCGCGGTCGCGCCAGAACTTGAGGAAGGTGGCGGGCATCTGGCCCGAAGGCAGGAAGAAGAACACCGCCTGCGGCCTGAGCTCGCGCAGCCGCAGCATGTAGGCCGAATAGTCCAGGGTGTTGAGCGGCACGCGCAGCATCGCGCCGATGCGGCCGCCGCCGGCGGTGACGGCCGAGACGAAGGCGCTTTCGGCATCGACGCCCGAGGCATAGTCGGCCACCACGGTGCAGACATCGCGCAGCCCCTGCTGGATCGCCCAGCGCGCCAGCGGCATCGTGACCTGCGCGATGGTGAAGGACACGCGCACCGCGAACGGGCAGCGCGCCGTGATGCCCGAGGAAGCCGCATTCATCACCAGCAGCGGCACCTTGGCCTGCGTGGCCACGGCGCCGACGGCGTAGGCGTTGGAGCTGAAGTCCAGCCCCGCGAGCAGGTCGACACGCTCGCTCTCCACCAGGTCCTGCGCATGGCGGCGCGCCTGCTCGGGCACGCTGCCGGGCACGTCGCGGCGCAGCAGTTCGACCGGGCGCCCCGCGATGCGCTGGTTGTGGGCCGCGAGCCAGACCGACATGCCGGCATCGAACTGGCGTCCGCCCGCGGCATAAGGGCCCGACCAGGAACCGATGACGCCGATGCGCAGCGGCCGCACGCGGGCCAGGGCCAGCGAAGGCGCGGCCAGGGTCCCCGCGAGCAGGCCTAAAGTACGCCTGCGCGTGGTGCCGATTGCTACTTTTTCAGTAGCATCATTCGCACGCTGGGTGGGCGTTGCCGACGATCGTGTCTCGAAAATTTGCACGGCAGCAGTGTACGCATGCGCCGTGGGCCGGCAAGCGTGGAAACGCGCTCAGACTTTGGAGAAATCGGGCTTGCGCTTCTCCATGAAGGCGCCGAAAGCCTCGCGCGCGGCGGGTTCGCGCAGCATGCGGCCGAAGCTCGCGCCTTCTTCGTCCATGCGTTCGAGCACGGCCGGCATCTGCGCCTTCTTCAACAGCCGCTTGGTCTCGACCAGCGCGCTCAGCGGCTTGGCCGCGAGCTTGCGGGCCTGCACCTGCGCGATGGCATTGGCTTCGGTCGGCGGCACGATGCGGTTGACCAGGCCCACTTCGAGCGCGGCCTCGGCCATGAAGGGCTCGCCCAGCAGCAGCGCCTCGGCTGCGCGGTGGTAGCCCAGCATCTGCGGCACCAGCAGGCTCGACGCCGCCTCGGGGCACAGGCCCAGGTTCACGAAGGGCATCGAGAACGCCGCGTTGTCGCCCGCGTAGACCAGGTCGCAGTGGAACAGCATCGTGGTGCCGATGCCCACGGCCGGGCCGCAGACCGCCGCCACGATGGGCTTGGGAAAGGCCGCGATGCCGCGCAAAAAGCGGAACACCGGCGAATCCTTGCCGGCCGGCGGCGCGTTGAGGAAGTCGCCGATGTCGTTGCCCGCGCTGAAGATGGTGGGGTCGCCCTGGATCAGCACGCAGCGCACTGCCGCATCGCCCTCGGCCGCGGCCAGTGCGTCGGCGAGTTCGCCGTACATGCTGCCGGTGATGGAGTTCTTCTTGTCGACGCGGTTGAAGGTGAGGGTCATCACACCGGCTTCGGTGTGGACGAGGATGTCGCTCATGGGAATGGTCCTTGGATAAAACGGTTTGTCTGTTTGTTTGCCTGGAGGGTGGCGCAGCGGTCAGGCGTCGAGGGCTTCGCGCACGAAATCGAGGCGGTCCTGGCCCCAGAACATCTGGTCGCCGACGAACATGGTGGGCGCGCCGAACACGCCGCGCGCCACCGCTTCCTGCGTGACGGCCTTCAGGCGGTCCTTCACTTCCTGCGTGCCGGCCAGCGCGAGCAAGGCGGTGGCGTCGAAGCCCGCATTCTGAAGCACGGCGCCGACGGTGGCGGGGTCGTTCATGTTCTTCGGCTCGACCCACATCGCGTGGAAGACGGCACCGACATATGCGCCAAAGCGTGCCGGCTCCCTCATCTGGAGGCCTGTCGCGCCGCGCATCAGCAGCAGCGTGTTGATGGGAAAGTGCGGGTTGTGCACGAAGGGCACGCCGTAGCGTTTGGCAAAGCGCTGCAGGTCGATGGTCATGTACGGCGCCTTGGGCACGACCTCGGCCGGCGACCGGTTGCCGGTGGCCTGGAACACGCCGCCCAGCAGCATGGGCTTCCACACCAGCTCGGCGCCGGTGTCGGCGCAGACGTGCGGCAGCTGCGTGGCGGCGAGGTAGGCGGCGGGGCTGCCGAAGTCGAAATAGAACTCGACTGTTTTTGTCATCGGTGTCTCCTTATGAGGTGCTCTTGTTCAGGGCGTGTGCACAGATCACCGGGTACTCCCCTCCGCAAGGTACCCCGTCGGCGGGAGCGCGCCCTGAACGACATCCAACTCGATGAATCGAAGCGCCCGAAATCATCTCAGAACTTCTCCGACCAAGGCCGCAGATCGAGCTCGTGCGTCCAGGCGTCGCGCGGCTGCGAGTGCAGCATCCAGTAGCTGTCGGCGATGTGCTCGGGGTTCAGGATGCCGTCGCTCTGCTTCAGCGCATAGCGCTCGGGGAAGTTGCTGCGGATGAACTCGGTGTCGATAGCGCCGTCGACCACCACGTGCGCGACGTGAATGCCTTCTGGCCCGAGTTCGCGCGCCATCGACTGGGCCAGCGCGCGCAGCGCCATCTTCGCGCCCGAGAACGCGCCGAAGTTGGCCGCGCCGCGCAGCGACGCCGTGGCGCCCGTGAAGATGATCGTGCCGCGGTGCCCGCTCTTCGGCATCTCGCGCGCCACCATGCGCCTGGCCACCTCGCGCCCGTTCAGAAAGCCCGAGAAGCAGGCCATCTCCCACACCTTGAAATACTTGCGCGCCGTCTCGGCCAGGATGCTCTCGGGCACGTTGGCGCCGATGTTGAACACCATCACCTCGATCGGCCCGATCGTCGATTCGATCTGCTCGACGAGCGCCACCACTTCCTCTTCCTTGCGCGCATCGCACGCAAAGGCATGGGCGCGGCCGCCCGCGGCCTCGATCTGCGCGACCAGCGGCTGCAGCTTGTCGAGGCTGCGGCGCGTGACGCAGGCGGCATAGCCCTCGCGCGCAAAACGGCGGGCAATGGCGCCGCCGGTGGCGTCGCCGGCGCCGACGATGAGTGCGGCCTTGGTGAGTGCCATGGTCACGAGCGCCGCGCCGGGCCGCCCCAAGCAAGCGAGCGCCCCCTCGGGGGGCAGAGAGGACACGAAGTGCCGAACGTGGGGGTCATATTCATTCCTTGTAGTAGACGATCTGGTTCGAGGTGGCGAGCAGCACGCCCTGCTCGCTCCACAGATGCGCCTTCTGGTCGAAGAAGCCGTTGAAGAACTGCTGCCCCACCGCGCGGCCCAGGAGGTAGCCCGTGCCGACCTCGGCCAGCTGCGCCGGGCCGGCATGGAAATACGTGGTGATCGACACCGTGCCGGCCGGCACATGCCTGGCGCGGCGCAGCCAGACGCGCGGATAGAACACGTCGCTCATCGCGGCCAGCGAGGCAAAGTCCAGCGGCCGCGCCTGCGCGTCGCGCAGCCAGAGCCGGCTTTCGCTGTGATGCAGGCTCTCGTCCCACTTCGAAGGAATGCTGCCGCTGAACAGGCGCATCTCGTACTGGTCGAGCCAGGCCACGCCGGACGGGCCGACGCTCAGGCGCTCGACCGTCTCGGGCCTGGGCGCCTCGGGCATCGGCAGGTCGCTCTGGCCCCAGGTCTCGCGGCGCGCGGCCGTCACCACGGTGGCGGTGGTGGTCATGTTCGGCGCACCGCTGGCACCAGGCTGCGTGATCTGCACCGTCCAGTGCTGGGTCGAGCGGTTGGTGCGCACCGCGGTGGCCTGCACGTCGAATGCGCCGGCTTCCAGCGCGGCCGCAAAGTTGACGGTCAGCGCGATCGGCGTGCCCAGCACATCCGGATGCTGCATCACCGACTGCAGCGCAATGGCCGCGGTGGCGCCGCCGAAGGGGCCGACCATGTTCCAGTAGTCCGGGCTCGTGGCGCCGGTGAAGTGGCCCACGCGGATGTCGCTGTGCTGCAGGGCCAGGGCCTTGTCGAAGGGGTGTTGCATGCTCATGATGATTGCAGTGTGCCTCCGGTGGATGGCGTCACGCAGTCGTGTGCGGGACGCCGGCTTGCTGCACTGCGGTAAGCGCGGCCAGCCGGTGCAGCTTGTCGACCGTGCTCGGCCACAGGCTCTGGCTGAACTGTTCGCGGAAGAAGCCGAAGTGCCCGATGCGCCGTGCCTGCACGTCGGCCGGTGCAATGCGCTCCATGGCGCGCGGCGCGCCGGCATAGAAGCTCAACAGGCTTTCGGTGCCGGCGAGCGTCATGAGCTCGTCGTCGGTGATGGACAGCGCGAGCACCGGAAAGCGCACGCGCCCGTAGCTCTGCAGCGCCAGATCGCCCTCGGCGCCCACGCTGTAGCGCGGGTGCAGGCACCAGCGCCGCCACTGCAGGATCACGCCGCGCGGCAGGTCGCCCACTTTCTTCAGCCGGCGGCCCGGAAAGTAGCCGCACAGCCGCGTGGCCAACGGCACGAGCACGAACCAGAAGTAGAGGATGCCGCGCTTGAGCTTCGGCGCGTTCTCACGCCAGTAGCCGCTGCCGGCCGCAATGCTGACGAGGCCGTCGACCTGCCCGGGCCGCTGAAGGAAGCCCGGCAGCTGTGCGCCGAGGCTGTGGCCGAGAAGATAGAGCGGCTGTTCGGGCAGCGCGGCCTTGGCGGCGTCGATCACCGCTTCATAGTCGCGCGCCCAGTCGAACAGGTCGGCCTCGAAGCCACGCAGCGAGGCGCCGTTGCGCGAATCGCCCGAGCCGCGGTAGTCGAAGGTCCACACGCGCAGGCCCTGCTGCGCGAGCCACTGCGCGAAGGGTTCGTAGAACGACTGGCGCACGCCCATCGCGCCGCCGATCACGATGCTGGCGCGCGCTGCGCCGGCGGGCTCGTAGCGGCGAACCGCCAGTTGCACGCCGTTGTCGACCGGGATCTGCTGCGTCTGCATGAAGTTGTCTCCTGCGTTTTCTTGAATCATCGACTGCAACCTTGCCGGCGTAGCGAGCGGGATGAGATGCAAGGCGCGGGTGGCGGGAAACCGGAGCGACCTTCAGGGTCGTGAGGATTTCCCGACGGGCCCCGCAACGCCGCAGATCGCCCGCGCAGTAGCCGCCGCTAGACGCGTTCGAAGATGCCCGCGGCGCCCTGCCCCATCCCCACGCACATCGTGACCATGCCGTACTTCAGGTTCTCGCGCCGCAGCGCATGCACCACCGTGGCCGCGCGGATCGCCCCCGTCGCGCCGAGCGGATGGCCGAGCGCAATGGCGCCGCCCATCGGGTTGACCTTGCTCGGGTCGAGCCCCAGCGTGTTGATCACCGCGAGCGACTGCGCGGCGAAGGCTTCGTTGAGCTCGAACCAGTCGATGTCCTCGCGCTTGAGGCCCGCATAGCGCAGCGCAGCCGGAATGGCCTCGATCGGGCCGATGCCCATGATGTGCGGCGGCACGCCCTTGCTTGCAAAGCTCACGAAGCGCGCGAGCGGCGTGAGGCCGTACTGCTTCACGGCCTTCTCGCTCGCGAGGATCAGCGCGCCCGCGCCGTCGGAAGTCTGCGAGCTGTTGCCGGCCGTGACGGTACCGCGCGCGGCGAACACGGTGCGCAGCTTGGCCAGGCCTTCGAGGCTGGTGTCGGGCCGCGCGCCTTCGTCGAGGTTCACGGTGCGGGTCTTCGCGATCGATTCGCCGGTGGCGAGGTCCGGCGTGCGGTCGGTCACCTCGATCGGCGTGATTTCGTCGGCGAACTTGCCGGCCTTCTGCGCGGCCAGCGCCTTCTGGTGCGAGGCGAGCGCGAATTCGTCCTGCGCCTCGCGGCTCACCTTCCACTGCTGCGCGACCTTCTCGGCCGTGAGGCCCATGCCGTAGGCAATGCCGACATCGCCTTCGCGCTCGAAGATGGAAGGCGACAGCGACGGCGAGTTGCCCATCATCGGCACCATGCTCATGCTCTCGACGCCCGCCGCGATCATCACGTCGGCCTCGCCCACGCGGATGCGGTCCGCCGCCATCTGCACGGCCGACAGGCCCGATGCGCAGAAGCGGTTCACGGTGATGCCGCCGATGCTGGTCGGCAGGCCCGCAAGCACCGCGCCGATGCGCGCGACATTCAGCCCCTGCTGCGATTCGGGAATCGCGCAGCCGCAGATGATGTCCTCGATGGCCTTGGGGTCCAGGCCAGGCACTGCGGCAAGCGCTGCCTTGAGCGTGGTCGCGAGCAGGCCGTCGGGCCGGTAGTTGCGGAAGTAGCCGCGGTGCGACTTGCCGATGGGGGTGCGAGTGGCGGAGACGATGTAGGCGTCTTGGACTTGTTTGCTGCTCATGAAGAAGCTCCTGGATTTTCTTGCTCCTTCCCCCGCCGGGGGAAGGTTGGGATGGGGGCCGGCGGCGTCAATTCGGCAAGCCGGTTGGCAATCGCCTGGCGAACCCCATCAAGATTGGTGAACGGATCGTTCGATGCAAAGCGCAGCACATCGAAACCCTGCGCGCGGAAGAATGCGTCGCGCCGCGCGTCATAGCCTTGCTGCAGCTGATGCTGCGATCCGTCGAGTTCGACGATCAGCTTGGGCGCAAGGCACGCGAAATCAGCGATGTAATTGCCCAGCGGATGCTGGCGCCGAAATTTCACGCCCAGCTGCTCAGCGCGCAGTCCACCCCAGAGCTTTCGCTCCGAATCGGTCATCTCGCGGCGAAGCACCTGCGCGTTTGCGCGAGCGTTGGGCGTGGACTGATTTCGCATCGTGCTTGGTTGGAGGTGGCCCCCATCCCTGCCTTCCCCCGGAGGGGGAAGGAGAAATGCAGGTCAGTTGCGCACCGGCTTCCCCGTGCTCAGCATCCCCATGATCCGCTCCTGCGTCTTCGGGTGCACGATCAGCGAGCAGAACGCCTTGCGTTCCAGCGCCATCAGGTATTCCTCGGTCACGAGCGAGCCTGCGTCCACGTCGCCGCCGGTCACCACGTGCGCGATCAGGCTCGCGATGTGGAAATCGTGCGCGCTGATGAAGCCGCCGTCGCGCATGTTCACGAGCTGGCCCTTGATGGTCGCGGCGCCGCTTCGGCCCGCCACGCGGAAGGTGCGGCGCAGCGGCGCCCGGTAGCCGGCGTCGGCCATGGCCCTGGCCTGCTGCAGCGCCACGTAGAGCAGCTCGTCCTTGTTCGGCACGATCACGTCGCTGTCGAGCAGGTAGCCGAGCTTCTTCGAATCGAGCGCGCCGGTGCCCACCTTGGCCATCGCGGCGGCCGTGAAGCCTTCGGTCAGGAAGGGCAGCAGGTCGGTGCCTGTGGAGGCCGATGCGTTCTCGGCCGCGCGGCGCGCAATGTAGGTCAGGCCGCCCGCGCCGGGGATCAGGCCCACGCCCACTTCGACCAGGCCGACGTAGCTCTCCATCGCCGCCACGCGCTTCGACGAATACACGGCCAGCTCGCAGCCGCCGCCCAGCGCCATGCCGCGCACGGCGGAGACCACCGGCACGCTCGCGTAGCGGATCTTGAGCATCACGTTCTGCAGCTCTTCTTCCGCGCCTTCGACCGCGCCGATGCCCGCGACCACGAAGGCCGGCAGCATCGCCTGCAGGTCGGCGCCGACCGAGAACATCTCGTCGGGCGACCAGATCACCAGGCCCTTGTATTCAGCCTCTGCGAGCTCGACCGCGGCACCCAGCGCTTCAGCCACGTCGGGGCTGATCGCGTGCATCTTCGAATGGATGCTCGCGATGAGCACTTCGCCGTCGAGCGTCCACACGCGCACATCGCCCTCGTCGCTGATCGTCGTGCCCGCGGTGTTGGCATCGGCCGCGTTCGCACCGAGCACGCTTTCGGGGAACAGCTGGCGCTCATGCACCGGCAGCCTGCGCTGCGGCACGAAGGTGTTCTGCGAGGCGCTCCACGAGCCTTCGGTCGTGTGCACGCCGCCGGCCTGCGCGACCGGGCCTTCGAACACCCACTTGGGCAGCGGTGCGCTGCTCAGCGCCTTGCCGGCGTCGATGTCTTCCTGCACCCACTTGGCGACCTGCGCCCAGCCGGCTTCCTGCCACAGCTCGAACGGGCCCTGCTTCATGCCGAAGCCCCAGCGCATCGCAAGGTCGATGTCGCGCGCGCTCTCGGCAATGTCGGCCAGGTGCACCGCGGCGTAGTGGAAGCCGTCGCGCAGGATGGCCCAGAGGAACTGCCCCTGCGGCCCTTCGCTCTCGCGCAGGAGCTTCAGGCGTTCGCCCGCGGGTTTCTTGAGCATGCGGCCGTACACCTCGTCGGCCTTCGCGCCGGCGGGCACGTACTCGCCGCTCTGCAGGTCGAAGCGCAGGATGTCGCGGCCCACCTTCTTGAAGAAGCCGGCCTTGGTCTTCTGGCCGAGGTTGCCGAGTTCGAGCAGCTTGGCGAGCACCGGCGGCGTCGAAAAGTTGGCGTAGAACGGATCGGTCTCGGCGTTCAGGTTGTCCTGCAGCGTCTTCACGACATGGGCCATGGTGTCCAGGCCCACCACGTCGGCCGTGCGGAAGGTGCCCGAGCTCGCGCGGCCGAGCTTCTTGCCCGTGAGATCGTCCACCACGTCGGCCGTGAGGCCGAACTTCTCGACCTCCTTCAGCGTGGCCAGCATGCCGGCGATGCCGACGCGGTTGGCGATGAAGTTGGGCGTGTCGTGCGCGCGCACCACGCCCTTGCCGAGCGTGCTGGTGACGAAGGCCTCGAGGTCGTCGAGCACCTGCGGCTCGGTGGTGGGCGTGTTGATCAGCTCCACCAGGAACATGTAGCGCGGCGGGTTGAAGAAGTGAATGCCGCAGAAACGCGGCTTCAGCGCTTCAGGCAGCGCCTCGCTGAGCTTGGTGATCGACAGACCCGAGGTGTTCGAGGCCAGGATCGAATGCTTGGCGACGTGCGGCGCGATCTTCTTGTACAGGTCGAGCTTCCAGTCCATGCGCTCGGCAATGGCTTCGATGACGAGGTCGCACTCACCGAGCTTGGCGAGGTCGTCTTCGTAGTTGGCCTGCTCGATGAGCACCGCATCGGCCACGTCGCCGAGCGGCGCGGGCTTGAGCTTCTTGAGGTTCTCGATCGCGCGCGAGACGATGCCGTTCTTCGCTGCACCTTGAGCGACAGCTCCGGTCGCGTCTTTTGCAGCCAGATCGAACAGCACCACAGGCACGCGCACATTGACGAGGTGGGCCGCAATCTGCGCGCCCATCACGCCGGCGCCGAGCACGGCGACTTTCTTCACTTGGAATCGGGACATGTTGATTGGTATTTCTTGGATGAGTTGCACGCAGCGTTACTGCACGCGGTTCCAGGTTTGGGTACGCCAGAAAGGCCCAAGGTAGCCACGCACTTCGAGCTTCTTGCCGCCTTCAATCGGCGTGAAGCTCGCGCGGTATTCCTTGCCGTTCTCGGGATCGAGGATCTTTCCGCCTTCCCAGACGTCCTTGCCTTCGGCCTTCTTGCCGCCGCGGATGATGTCGAGCCCGGTGATGGGCTTGCCCTTGCGGTCGTCGCTGCATTCATCGCAGATCGCATCGGGCTTGCCGTCCTTCTTGAGCGACTTCTCGATGCGGCCGATGAGCGCGCCGTTCGCTTCGCCGATGCGGATCTCGGCCTTGGCTTCGCCGGTCTTGTCGTCGACGTTGCGCCACAGGCCCACGGGCGTGTTCTGGGCCATGGCCGTGAAGGATGTGGCGGCAAGAACGATGGCTGCAAGCGTCGATTTCATGAACGGCTCCCGGTCGGACGACGAGAAGAAGGGACGACGGCCTCAGGCCAGCGCCGCGTCGGTGTCCATCAGCACCTTGCTGCCGGCGCGTGCAGTGCGCATCAGCGTCGCGGTCTCGGGGAACAGCTTGGCGAAGTAGAAGCGCGCGGTCTGCAGCTTGGCAACGTAGAACGGATCGGTGTTGCCCGACGCGATCTGGCGCAGCGCGACCTGCGCCATGCGCGCGAACAGGTAGCCGAACACGAAGTGGCCGGCCACGCGCAGGTAGTCGACCGCGGCGGCGCCCACTTCGTCGGGGTTCTGGAAACCCTTGAAGCCGATCTCGGTCGTGAACTTGGTGAGCTGGTCGCCCAGGCCCGCGATCGGGTTGATGAACTCGGCCATCTTCTCGTTCACGCCTTCTTCCTCCACCAGCTTGGCAACCAGCTTGCCGAACTTCTTGAGCGACGCGCCGTTGTTGCCCAGCACCTTGCGGCCCAAGAGGTCCAGCGACTGGATGGTGTTGGTGCCCTCGTAGATCATGTTGATGCGGTTGTCCCGCACGAACTGCTCCATGCCCCATTCCTTGATGAAGCCGTGGCCGCCGAACACCTGCATGCAGGCGTTGGTCGCGATGTGGCCGTTGTCGGTGATGAAGGCCTTGACGATGGGCGTGAGCAGCGCCACCAGTTCGCCCGAGTCCTTGCGCACCTTCTCGTCCGGGTGGTGGTGTTCCTTGTCGAGCAGCATCGTGCAGAAGATCTGCAGCGCGCGGCCGCCTTCGGCGTAGGCCTTGGCGGTGAGCAGCATCTTGCGCACGTCGGGGTGCACGATGATGGGGTCGGCTTCCTTGTCCTTGGCCTTCACGCCCGAGAGCGAGCGCATCTGGATGCGGTCCTTGGCGTAGGCCAGCGCATTCTGGTAGGCCACCTCGGTCAGGCCGAGCGACTGGTTGCCCACGCCCAGGCGCGCGGCGTTCATCATCACGAACATGGCCTGCAGGCCCTTGTTGGGCTCGCCCACCAGCGAGCCGGTGGCGCCTTCGATCACGATCTGCGCGGTGGCGTTGCCGTGAATGCCCATCTTGTGCTCGAGGCCCGCGCAGAAGATCGGGTTGCGCTCGCCGAGCGAGCCGTCGGCCTTGACCTTGTACTTGGGCACCACGAACAGGCTGATGCCCTTGCTGCCCTTGGGCGCATCGGGCAGCCGGGCCAGCACCAGGTGGATGATGTTGTCGGCCATGTCGTGCTCGCCGGCCGAGATGAAGATCTTGTTGCCGGTGATGCGGTAGCTGCCGTCGGCCTGCGGCTCGGCCTTGGTGCGCAAGAGGCCCAGGTCGGTGCCGCAGTGCGGCTCGGTCAGGCACATGGTGCCGGTCCATTCGCCGCTCGTGAGCTTGGGCAGGTAGGTCTTCTTCTGTTCTTCGGTGCCGTGGGCCACCAGCGCTTCGTAGGCGCCGTGCGAGAGGCCCGGGTACATGGTCCAGGCCTGGTTGGCGCTGTTGAGCATCTCGAACAGGCACTGGTTCACCACGAAGGGCAGGCCCTGGCCGCCGAAGGCCGGGTCGCACGACAGCGCGGGCCAGCCGCCTTCGACGTACTTGGCGTAGGCGTCCTTGAAGCCCTTGGGCGTCTTGACTTCATGCGTGGCCTTGTCGAGCGTGCAGCCCTCTTCGTCGCCGCTGATGTTGAGCGGGAAGGTCACCTCGGCGGCAAACTTGCCGGCCTCCTCGATCACCGCGTTGATGGTGTCGGCATCGGTCTCGGCATGGGCCGGAAGCGCCTTGAGTTCGTCGGCGACGTTGAGCACTTCGTGCAGCACGAACTGCATGTCGCGTACGGGTGGGTTGTAGCTGGGCATCCGGGACTCTCCTGGTCGAAAACTGAAAGGGGAAAAAAAGAAAGGAAAAAAGGGGCCGCTCAGCGCACCGGCTTGAGCCGGCGGGAGGCGGCGGGCTTGGCCGATGCCGCGGCTTCGGCGGGCGGCGCATCGGGCGTGGCGCTGCGCGCAAGGATGTTGTCGAAGCCGACATTCGCGCGGCCGATCGAGCCCGGCACCTGCAGGAAACGCGCTTCGTAGTGCAGCGCGAGGATCAGGCCGTGGATCTCGAAGGCCAGCTGCCGCTCGTCGGCGTCGGCGCGCAGATGGCCTTCGCTCTTGGCCTGCACGATCGCGCGCAGCACGGCCGCCTGCCAGATGCTGACCGACTCCACCAGCGCATCGCGCACCGGGCCCGGACGGTCGTCGAATTCGGAAGCGCCGCTGATGTAGATGCAGCCCGAGTCGATCTCGGCCGAGGTGCGCTTCATCCAGTTGGCGAACATGGCGCGCAGGCGCGGCAGGCCGCGCGGCGCCTCGAGCGCGGGAAAAAACACTTCCTGCTCGAAACGTGCGTGATACTCGCGCACCACGGAAATCTGCAGTTCCTCGCGCGAGCCGAAATGGGCGAACACGCCCGACTTGCTCATCTTGGTGAGCTCGGCCACCGCGCCGATCGACAGGCCCTCGAGCCCGATCTGCGCCGCCAGCGCCAGCGCGGCGTCGACGATCACGGCCTTGGTCTGCTGGCCCTTCTGGGCAGCGCGGACCGGCTTGGCGGGAACGGCATTGACAGGCATCGTGGAAGCTCCGGAATAAAACGAACGGTCGTTCTATTTTGCAGGGGCTTTGCACTTTTGGCTGTCAATGACCTTCCACGGTTGAAGGTTAATGGGCGGGAAGCGGGGCCGCCATGCCCCGCCCCTCCCCGGATCAGAACTCCTGCGAGACCGGCCGCAGCACCACCTCGTTGATGTCGACGTCCGCCGGCTGCTCCACGGCATAGACCACGGCGCGCGCCACCGAATCGGCGGGAATCTGGTTGGCCTCGTAGAACGCCTTAACGCCGGCCGCGCTCTCGGCGTCGGTGCTGCCGAACTTCAGCTCCGACTCCACCGCGCCGGGCGAGACGATGGTCACGCGCACGCCGCTGTTGCCCATTTCGACGCGCAGCCCTTCGGAGATCGCGCGCACCGCATGCTTGGTTGCGCTGTAGACCGTGCCGATCGGCGTGAACACCTTGAGCCCCGCGATCGACGCCACGTTGACGATGTGGCCGCTGCCTTGGGCCTGCATGCGCGGCAGCACCGCGGCAATGCCGTAGAGCACGCCCTTGATGTTGACGTCGATGGTGCGGTCC
This sequence comes from Variovorax sp. 01N425, assembly GCF_056399465.1. Lineage (NCBI taxonomy): Bacteria > Pseudomonadati > Pseudomonadota > Betaproteobacteria > Burkholderiales > Comamonadaceae > Variovorax > Variovorax sp. 01N425. Next base: position 26,661 of record NZ_JBFTRJ010000021.1, read on the forward strand.
CACTCGTCGACCTTGAGCTTGTCCAGTGGCGACAGCGGCATCACGCCCGCGTTGTTGACCAGCACGTCGATGCGGCCGAAGGCCTCGACGGTGGCGGCCGCGAGCTTGTCGAGATCGGCGCGCTTCGCCACGTCGGTGGCCACGGCAATGGCCTCGCCGCCGGCCTCGCGGATCTCGGCGACCACCTTGTCCAGGCGATCGGTGCGGCGCGCCGCGAGCACCACCTTGGCGCCGCGCGCGGCCAGGTGGCGCGCGGTCGATTCGCCGAGCCCGCTGCTCGCGCCGGTGACGATGGCGACCTTGCCTTGGATGTTGTCTTGAACGGATGCCATGGGAATTCCTTTCGGGTGTGTGGAAGAAGAAGTGCATGCAGTGTGGAAAATCCGTGCATTCCCGTAAATGAAACTCTTGCGAGTTCAGAATTCCCCAAGCTGGAACACACCGCCTCTTGAAAGCACCACCATGGCCAACCGTCTTGAAGCCCTGCGCGTGTTCTGCACCGCCGCCGCTGCCGCCAACTTCCGCGAGGCCGCCGCGCGCCTGTCCGTCTCGCCGCAGGTCGTGACGCGCGCGGTTCGCGAGCTGGAAGAAGAACTGGGCGAGCCGCTGTTCCACCGCAGCACGCGCGGCGTGCAGCTCACCGACTTCGGCCGGCAGCTGGCCGAGCGCGCCCGCGTGGCGGTGGGCAGCGTCGACGAGCTGTTCCACCAGATCGACCGGCGCACGCTGTCGCAGCATGCGGGCACGGTGCGGGTCACGGCGCCGCACGTGTACGCCCGGCTCATCCCGCAGGCGCTGGCGCCGCTGCTGGCGGCGCACCCCGGGCTGGTGCTCGACCTGCGCCTGTCGGAGCAGCATGCCGACGTGGTCGACGAGCAGATCGACATCGGCGTGCGCGTGGGGCCGATGCGCGATGCGCGCTTCGTGGCGCGCGCCGTCGGCAAGATGGCGCTGCATGTGGTGGCGGCGCCGGCGCTCATCGAAAGAGTGGGCCGGCCGCAAAGCCTCGATGCGCTGGCGGCGCTGCCGCTCACCGCGCTGATCGACCGCAGCTCGGGCCGCCCCTGGCCATGGGCCTTCAGCAGGCGGCGGGTGGTGACGGTGTCCTCGCCCGCCTTCGTGACGGACAGCATCGATGCCGAATGCGCCGCCGTGCTCGCAGGCGTGGGCTTCGGGCAATTGATCGGACCGCTGGCGGAACCGTGGCTGCGCACAGGCGCGATGCTGCCCGTGCTGGAGGCCGAGGCGCCCGAGCCCTGGCCGATCCACGTCTACCGCCCGCAGCGTGCGCCGGTGCCGGCGCGCGTGCGGCTGGTGTACGACGAGCTGGTCCGCGTGCTGCGTTGAGGCGGCAGGTCAGTCGTACTTCTGGCCGGTGCGCATCAGCTCCGGCGTGCCAATCACCTCGTTGAGCGCGTCGAAGTCCAGCATCTGCGGCCGCCACGGCTGTGTGGTGCGGTGCCGGTGCAGGCTCGCGTAGTAGCCCTGCAGCGTGTGCACCACGGCGCGCGCGGTGCCGCCCGGAAAGATCGCAATGCGAAAGCCGTGGGCCTGCAGCGCATCGGCATCCTGGATCGGCGTCTTGCCGCCTTCGACCATGTTGGCGAGCAGCGGCACGCGGTCGCCGAAGCGCCGGCAGGCGGCATCCATCTGCTCGGGCGAGCGCAGCGCCTCGATGAAGAGCGCATCGACGCCGCAGGCCAGGTACGCCTCGGCGCGGTCGAGCGCGGCCTCGAGCCCTTCGACCGCCACCGCATCGGTGCGCGCGAGGATCAGCGTGTCGCTCGACGCGCGCGCGTCCAGCGCGGCCTTGAGCTTGCCGACCATCTCGCGCGCGGGCACCACGGCCTTGCCGTCGAGGTGGCCGCAGCGCTTGGGAAAGGTCTGGTCCTCGATCTGCACCATGGCCGCGCCCGCGCGCTCGAAGCCGCGCACGGTGCGCTGCGTATTGAGCGCGTTGCCGAAGCCGGTGTCGGCATCGACGATCACGGGCAGGCGCACGCGTTCGGTGATGCGCGCCAGCGTGTCCTCGACCTCGGTGAAGGTGGTGAGGCCGATGTCGGAGCGGCCCAGGCGCGTGTAGGCGATGGAGGCGCCCGAGAGGTACAGCGCCTCGAAGCCGGCCTGCTCGGCCACGAGCGCGCTGAGCGCGTCGTACACGCCGGGCGCGAGCACGATGTCCTTGCGCGCGAGCCGGGTCTTGAAGGAAGGATTCGTCATCTGGACGCTTTCGTCGATGGGATCAGTGCGGCAGCCGTATGCGCCGCGATATAGCCGCCGGCCACCGCGCTCAGCAGGCCGTTGCCGGAAAGATAGCCCCAGACCGCATCGCCCGAAACGCCGCCCGCCGCGCCACCGGCGGCGAACAGGTTGGCGAAGGGCGTGCCGTCGTGTCGCAGCACGCGCATGTCGGGCGCGGTGTCGAGGCCGCCCTGGGTGTGGAACAACGCGCCTGTGACCTTCACTGCGAAGTACGGCGCCTGGAGTGCGCGTGCGAACACACGGCCGTCGGGCGGTGGCGTGCCGGCGCGCATGGCGTCGAGCGTGGCTTGCAGCACGGAAGGCTCGCAGCCGATGCATTCCGCCAGCGCAGCCACCGATTCGCAGCGGCGCAACGCACCTGCCGCTTCGGCCTCGCAGAAGTCGGGAAAGCCCCGCGCCAGTGCAAGCAGCGGCGCGTCGAACACATTCCATGCCATGCCGCCCGGCTGTGCGAGCACGTGCACGGCGGCTTCCGAGTAGCCCTCTGTCTCGTCATGGAAGCGCCGGCCCTCGCGGTTGAGCTGCACGCCGCCTTCCATCATCACGGCCCACGACATCAGCGCACCTTGCGGCGTGACCCACGAGCCGTGGCCCTGGTAGCCGCCAAGGTCGCGAAGCCGCGCGCCCAGTGCCTCGCCCCAGAGGATCGCGCTGCCGTCGTTGCCGGCGTGGCCGCCGAAGCTGGCTTCGGCCATCTCGGGCAGCAGCGTGCGCACCATTTCCGAATTGCCGCCGAAGCCGTTGCATGCGAGCAGCAGTGCGCCGCAGCCCAGCGTTTCTCGGCTGCCATCGGGCCGCAGGTAGTCGATGCCGATCACGCTGTCTTCGGCGTCGAGCACCAGCGTGTCGACCAGCGCCTGGGTCAGCACCGGAATGCCCGCTGCCGCTGCGGCCGCCTGCAGCGCCGCCATCAGCGACGCGCCGGTCTTCTGCGCCAACGCGTGCATTCGATGCACGCTGTGGCCCGGATAGAGAAAGCCGTCGAGCAGCATCCACTGCAGCCCATGCCGCTCCTGCAGCGCATCGAGCGCCGGGCCGATGGAAGCCGCGTAGGCCTCGACCAGCGCAGGCGCCGCACGGCCGTGGGCCTTGGCCTGGATGTCGGCGGCAAAGCGCTCGGCACTGTCGCCCTGCACGCCATGCGCCCGCTGCGTGCGCGTGCCGGGCGCGGGGATGAATCCCGAGGACAGCGCGGTCGAGCCGCTCGGCAGCGCGTCGCGTTCGAGCACCACGCAGTCGACGCCCGCATCGGACAGCATCAGCGCGGCCGTGAGCCCGCAGGCGCCGCCGCCGACGATGGCCACCGGCACGTGCACCTCGGCCTCGACCTGCGCTGCGCGGCGGATACGCCGCGAAGGGTTTCCCGTCATGCGAGCGATGCGATGAAGGCCGCGCAGTCGGTCACCTCGGCCACGTTGCGCATGTCGGCCAGCGAGGTCTGGTGGCGTTCCTCTCCGAAGGCCGCGCAGCCGTCGGCCAGCACCAGCGTCCGGTAGTCGCGCATGTGGGCATCGCGCACCGTGCTGGCCACGCCGCCGTTGGTCACGATGCCGCACACGGCCACGGTGTCGATGCCCGCGCGGCGCAGCACCCAGTCGAGCTGGGTGTTGAAGAAGGCCGAATACGCGACCTTGCTGACCGCCACGTCGACCAGCCCGGCCAGCGCATCGACGTTCACCTGGCCCCAGCTGCCGGGCGCGAAGTCGCCCTTCTTCAGGTAGGGGCGCAGCGCCTTCAGGTGCGGCGACACCATCGGCTCGCCGGCCGCGTCGGGCCACAGCGTGAACTGGCTGGCGGCCACGAGGCCGCCCGCGGCCTTGAGCGCGCGCGCCACCGCGGCCACGCGCGCCGGCAGCAGCAGCGCGGGCGGGTTGGTGTCGCCGCCGCGCGCATAGGCGCCGTTGCGGTCGAGAAAATCGTTCTGCAGGTCGATGATGACCAGCGCCGTCTTCGCTGCCACAGGCTTGGTTTCCGCGCTCATGACAGCCTCACCAGCAGGTTGCCGTGCGCATCGACCTCGGCGTGGAAGCCGGGTTCGAGCCACACGGTGGTGTCGGCCTGCTCGAGGATCGCAGGCCCCTCGATGCGCGCGGCCACCGGCAGTTCGAGCCGTGCATGGCGCACGGCCTCGTGCCACCGGCCGTGGTGGAACACGCGCTGCGTGCCCAGCGGCGCGGTGCTGCCCTGCCCTTCGGGCGCGAGCACCTTCAGGTCGAACTTGGGACGCACGCCGATGCGCGCATAGCGCAGGTTCATCACGCGGATGGGGATGCCGTCGAGCACGCGGCCGAAGGCGGCGCTGTAACTGGCTTCGAACGCGGCGCGAATGGATTGCCCGGTGATCGGCGCCCTGCCCGCATCGGCCAGCACCACGGGCAGCGTGTGCGTCTGGCCCGCATAGAGCATGTCGAGCGCGATCACCTCGCGCACTTCGTCGAAGCGCACGCCCGAGGAGTCGAGGCGCTGCTGGCAGGCCGCCGAGAGTTCGTCGATGCGGCGCTGCAGGTCGGCCACGTCGAGTTCGGCGAGCGGCCTGTTGAGGGTCTGCACCGCGTCGTGCCGCATGTCGGCCATCACGCAGCCGAGGGCGGAGGTCACGCCGGGATAGCGCGGCACGATGCCGGTGGCCACGCCCACCTCGCGCATCATCGCGCACACATGCAGCGCGCCGCCGCCGCCGAAGGGCATGTAGGCGAAGCGGCGCGGATCGTGCCCGCGCTCGATCGACACGAGGCGGATCGCGCCCGCCATGCGCGCATTGGCTACGGTAAGAATCGCTTCGGCCGCGGCATGCACGTCGAGACCGAGCGGGCGCGCGACGTGCTCCTCGATGGCCTGCCGGGACTTCTCTGCATCCAGCGCCGCGAGCAGCCCGCCGCCCAGCGGGCGGTCGGCGGCGATGCGGCCCAGCAGCACGTTCGCATCGGTCACGGTCGGCCTCATGTTGCCGCGCCCGTAGCACGCCGGTCCCGGCACGCTGCCGGCCGACTCGGGGCCGACCTGCAGCATGCCGCTCGCATCCACGGAAGCGATGGAGCCGCCGCCGGCGCCGATGGTCTCGATCTGGATCATCGGCGAGCGGATCACCATGCCGAACTCGATGGCGGTCTGCGCCGCCAGCGCGGCCTCGCCGTTGGCCACCAGCGACACGTCGAACGAGGTGCCGCCCATGTCGCCGGTGATCGCGTTCGGGAAACCCGCCGCGCGTGCAATGGCCGCGCAGGCGATCACGCCGGCCGCCGGGCCCGAGAGCGCGGTGCGCACCGGCAGGTCGCTCGCGGTCTGGCGCGACATCACGCCGCCGTTGCTCTGCACCACCAGCAGTTCGCCCGCGAAGCCCTGCGCGCGCAGGTCGGCTTCGAGGCGGCCGAGGTAGCTGCCGACGACCGGCTGCAGCGCCGCATTGAGCGTGGCGGTCGAGCAGCGCTCGAACTCGCGGATCTCGGGCAGCACCTCGCTGGCCGAGGTGACGTGCGGGTTGGGCCAGAGCTCGCGCACGGCCGCCACGGCGAGCCGTTCGTTCTCGGGGTTGGCGTAGGTGTTGATGAAGAACACGCACACCGCTTCGCAGCCCGCCTCGAGCAGCGAGCGCGCTTCGGCGCGCACCTGGTCCAGGTCGACCGGCGTGTGCAGCGTGCCGTCGGCCAGCACGCGCTCGTCGACTTCGCGGCGCAGGTCGCGCGGCACCACGGGCACGAAGCTGCCGCGCAGGCCCCAGGTCTGGGGCCGGTCGCGGCGGCGCATCTCGAGCACGTCGCGAAAGCCGCGCGTGGTGATGATGCCGGTGCGCGCCACCTTGCGTTCGAGCAGCGCGTTGGTGCCGACGGTGGTGCCGTGCACGATGGTGGCGATGGCCGCGGCCGAATCGGCCACGCGCGCCACGCCGTTCATGAAGCCGCGCGCTTCCTCGCCGCGCGTGGAGGGCACCTTGACGATGCGCGCGCTGCCGTTGGCCTCGTCGAGCACGAACAGGTCGGTGAAGGTGCCGCCGACATCGACGCCGACGACCAGGGATTTGCTGGTGGAGCTCATTCGGATGCTTTCTTGCCGCTAGCGGCCGTGACGTAGCCCATGGCGGCATCGGCTTCGCACTGCGAAGTGGGCCGCTCGCCGGCACGGCCCCAGCCGCCGCCGCCGGGCGTTTCGAGCCGCACGCGCTCGCCGCGCGCGAGCTGGATGCCGCGCATCTTCGACACCATGGGTGGCGTGTGCCACTCGCCCGCGTTCTCGTAGCGGAACACGTTGAGGGCGCCCGGGCCGCCGCCCGCAATGCCCTTGGGCGGCGAGGTGCCGCGCTCGCCGAAGACGAACACCTCGGCGTCCTTCTCGAGCAGTTCGATCTCGTAGACGGCGCCGAGGCCGCCGCGGTGCCGGCCGTCGCCGCCCGAGTCGGCGCGCAGCGACCATTCGGTGAAGCGCACGGGGTACGCGGCCTCGAGGATCTCGAGCGGCGGGATCGTCGCGGTCGAGATCGGCGCGTTGCCATGCGAAAGGCCATCGCCGCCCGAATGGCCGCCGTGCCCGCCGCCGAAGAAGCTGAACATCACCCAGCGCTGGCCTTCGCGGCCCTTGTCGCTGCGGTGGCCGGCGATCGACAGCGCGTTGATGGTGCCGTAGGCCTGCGCCACGGCGCGCGTGGGGTCGGCCTGCGCGGCGGCGCTGAAGATCACGTCGATCATGCGCAGGATGGTTTCGGTATAGCCGCCGACCGGGCGCGGGCGCTCGGCGCTGATCACCAGCTTGTCGGGAATCACGAAGTCGACCGCGTCGAGCACGCCGGCGTTCGCGGGCACGTCGGGAAACAGGTGCTTGAGCGCGACATAGCAGGCCGCGACCGCCGTGGCGCGCGAGATGTTCACCGGGCCCGCGCATTGCGGCGAGGTGCGCGAGAAGTCGAGCGTGAGCCGGTCGCCGGCCACCGTCATGTCGAGCGCGATGGCGAGCGGCTGGTTGACGATGCCGTCGTTGTCGAGCACGTCCTCGAAGCTGTAGCGGCCGTCGGGCAGCGAGGCGATGTGCGCGCGCATGAGGCGCAGCGCGCGGCCGCGCAGCTCGCCGAGCGCATTCAGCACCAGGCCGTCGCCGTATTCGTCGAGCAGGCCGTGCAGGCGCTTGGCGCCGAGCTCCAGCGCGGCGAGCTGGCCGTTGAGGTCGCCCCAGAGGCTGTCGGGCAGGCGCGTGTTGGCCTGCAGGATGGCGAGCACGTCGGCATCGAGCACGCCGCCCTGCACGATGCGCACCGGCGGAATCTGCACCGCCTCCTGCCAGCACTCGGTGGCGGCCGGGTTGTAGTTGCCGGGCACCGCGCCGCCGACGTCGTGCCAGTGCGCGGCCGAGGCCATGTAGCAATACAGCTTGCCGTTGCGGAAGAAGGGCTTGACCAGCTTGAAGTCGTTGGCGTGCGTGCCGCCGTCGTAGGCGTCGTTGCTGATCCAGATGTCGCCGTCCTTCATGCCGCCGCGCGGCGCGGCCGCCTTCGCCGTGGCGCGCACCGCGAAGGCCATGGCGCCCACGAACACCGGCAGGCCCGACTTGCCCTGCACCAGCGTGTCGCCGGTGGTGGCGTCGTACAGGCCGTGGCAGGCGTCGTGCGCCTCGGCAATGATGGGATTGAACGCGCTGCGGTAGAGCGTCGCGTCCATCTCGTCGGCCACCTGTTCGAGGCGGCCGCGCAGCACGGCGAGCGTGACGGGGTCGAGGGTGTCGTTCATGTTCAGTCCACTTTCGCGCCACTGGTTTTCACCACCTTGGCCCATTTGTCGATCTCGCTCTTCACGTGCGCGGCGAATTCCGCCTGGGTGGAGCCGACGGGCTCGGCGCCCAGAGCCATCAGCTTCTCGCGCACGTCGGACAGCTTCAGGATGCGCTGCACCTCGGCCGAGAGCTTGTCCACCACGGGCTGCGGCGTGCCCTTGGGCGCGAACAGGCCCGACCATGCATCGGCGTAGAAGCCCGGATAGGTCTCTGCGATGGTCGGCAAGCCGGGCAGCGAGGGCGCGCGGTGCAGGCTGGTGAGCGCGATGGCGCGCAGCTTGCCGGCCTTGACGTGCGGCAGCGCCGAAGGCAGGCCGTCGACCATCATCTGCACCTGGCCCGCGAGCAGGTCGGACACCGCCGGCGCGCTGCCCTTGTAGGGCACGTGCGTGATGTCGACGCCGGCCTCGGACTTGAGCATTTCCATGCCCAGGTGCGCGGCCGTGCCGTTGCCGAGCGAGGCGTAGTTGAGCTTGCCGGGCTCCTTCTTCGCGAGCGCCACGAGCTCGGCCAGGTTCTTCGCGGGCACCGAGGGGTGCACCACCAGCACGTTGGGCACCACCGCCACCTGGCTGATGGCGACGAAGTCGGCCACCGGGTCGTAGGGCATCCTGCTGTAGAGCGAGGTGTTGATCGCATGCGAGCCGGTCACGCCCATCACCAGCGTGTAGCCGTCGGCCGGCGCCTTGGCGACGAGGTCGGAGCCGACGTTGCCGCCCGCGCCCGCGCGGTTGTCGACCACCACCGGCTGGCCCCAGTGCTCGCCCATCTTCACGGCGACCAGGCGCGCCGCCGCATCGGTGGCGCCGCCCGGCGGGAACGGCACGACGATGCGGATCGGCTTGTCCGGAAAGCTGCCCGCCTGTGCGGCGGCGGCGAGCGGCAGGCAGGCAAGGAGCAATGTGCTCGCAAGATGGCGCAGGAGTTTCATGGTGGTGGGCCTGTGAGGAATGAAGGATTCAGGCGGCAAGCTGCTGCCACAGCGCGCGAAGACGGGTGCCGTCGGGCGCGTCCAGCACGCCCTCGCAGAAGCGCGCGGCCTGCTGGGCCGGCACGCTGTGCGCGGCGTAGTGCACGAACTTGGCGGCGAGCGCCGCGCGGTCGAGCGGATGGGCGGCATCGCCCGTGATGGTGCCCACGGTCTGCGCGAGCGTGCCGCCCGCGTGCGACACCTGGAGCGTGGCGCCGCGCTGCTTGCGCGCCGTGAGGCCGGCATCGGTTTCGAGCACGACCAGGGCTTCGAGCCGACGCAGCTCGGCATCGTCGAAGCGCGGCGCGGCATAGGCCGATGGATCGACATCGCCGAAGCGCAGCATCGCCGCGACGCCGAAAGACAGGCTGAACTGCGCCTGGATCGGCGTGCGCGGCGCGCGGTTGCCGCAGTAGACGATCGCCTCTTCGTATATCTTGAGCACGATGCCCTGGATGCCGGTGGTGTCCTGGGCCAGCTGCTCGCGGACCTGGCGCGCGGCGGTCGCGCCGTAGTGCACGTGGCGCACGGCCGCGAAGGGCTTGAGGTAGGCATCGCGCAGCAGCAGGGTCGCCGCATCGGGCAGCGGCTGCGCGGTCGCGGCCGAGTGCGTGCGGGCGTAGTGAGCCAGCGCACCGTCCGGCGCGTCGATGCCCGCCGCGCTGGCAAAGGCCGCCTGCAGCCCCAGCGATGCGCTGTGGCCAAGGTAGGTATTGCGCGCGGTGCGGCCCTGCTGCACCGGCAGGTAGAGGCTGGTCGCGAGCTGGCAGGCCGCGATGTCGATGGCCTGCACGATGCCCGCCGGCGGCAGCGCGAGCAGGCGCGCCACGCCGGCCGCCACGCCCAGCGCGGGCCAGTTCGCATCGACATGCATGCCGGGCCGGATGCGCAGCCAGGCGCCGCAGCGCGCGCCGACCTCGTAGCCGAGCACGAAGGCATCGATGAACTCACCAAGACTCGCACCGCGCCGCAGTGCGAGCGGCAGCAGCGCCGCCGCCAGCGGCACGCCGGGCCGGCCGTGCGCGAGTGCATGGCCTTCGCAGGCCTCGTCCCAGGTCGCGGCCATGGCCAGCACCTGCGCGGCGGCCTGCACCGCCATCGGCGGACCGCCAGGAAAAGAAAAGTCGCCGGGTTCGCAGGCTGCGAGCGCGGCTTCGAGGCGCTGCACCTCGCTCGCATGCCGGCCCGCGAGCGCGCAGCCGACGGTATCGGCCAGCAGGCGCCGCGCCTGCGATGCGGCCTCGGCGGTGGCTGGCTGCGCCGCGTGCAGCGCCACCGTGGCCTGCAGCACGGCGCGTTGCGGATCGTGTTCAGCGCCCTGCATCGGCTTCTTTCTTGGCGGCCATGCGCCGGCGCAGCAGCTGCAGCAGGCCGCCGGCATCGACCATGTCCATCAGGAAACCCGGCACGGGCTCGCAGGCGAGCATGCGCGCATCGGCGGTGCGCATCGCAGGCGTGCGGGTGTCGAGCACGATGCGTTCGCCGTCCTGCAGCGACTCGGCTTCGGCGCAGGTCAGAAGCAGCAGGCCCACGTTGAAGGCATTGCGGAAATACAGGCCGCTGTACGAAGGCGCAATCACCGCGGCCACGCCCAGCTGCACGAGCACGGCCGCGGCCTGCTCGCGCGACGAACCGATGCCGAAGTTCGGCCCGGCCACGATCACGTCGCCGGGGCGCACGCCGCGCGCGAAATCAGGGCGGACGGCTTCGAGGCAATGCTTTGCGATCACGTCGATGCCGTGCTTCATCGCATGGCCGGGCGCGAGCGCATCGGTGTCGATGTCGGCGCCCAGGCGCCACACCCGGTGCGTGCGGTGCAGGGTTTCCGCAGTCATGCGAGCACCTCGCGCGGGTCGGTCACGCAGCCGCGCAGTGCGGCCGCGGCCACCGTGTAGGGCGAGCCCAGGTACACCTGCGCGGTCGGCGAGCCCATGCGGCCCTTGAAGTTGCGTGCCGTGGTCGAGATCACCGTGATGCCGTCGCCCATCGGATCGCCGTAGCCCGAGCAGGCGCCGCAGGCGGTCGGGAAGAGTTCGGCGCCGGCGTCCATCAGCACCTGCAGCACGCCCTCTTCGCGCGCCTGCTCCTGGTCGTGCAGGCTGGCCGGCGCCACGATCAGGCGGATGCCCGCCGCCACCTTGTGGCCGCGCAGCACCTGGGCCGCGGCGCGCAGGTCGTCGAGCTTGGCGCCGGTGCAGGCGCCGATGTAGGCCACGTCGACATGCGTGCCCAGGTAGCGGCTCACGCCGTGCGCGTTGGCCGGGCTGTGCGGCGCGGCGACGTAGGGCTCGAGCGCGGCGGCATCGAAGCGGTGGTGCGTGAGCGCGGCGCCTTCGTCGGTGAACCACGGCGCCATGTCGACCGGCGGGGCACCGGCTTGTGCGAGGAATGCGGCGGTGGTGGCATCGGGCGCGATCAGGCCGGCCTGCGCGCCCAGCTCGGCGCTCATGTTGGAGAGCGTCATGCGCTCCTGCATCGACAGCGCGGCGACGGCCGGGCCCGCGAACTCCACCGCCTGGTAGCGCCCGCCGTTCATGCCGAAGCGGCCGATCATGTGCAGCATCATGTCCTTGGCGGTCACGCCGGCGGGCAGCGCGCCGTCCCACCACATGCGGATGGTCTCCGGCACGCGCAGCCAGATCTCGCCGGTGACCATCACGCCCAGCATCTCGGTGCTGCCGATGCCGAACATGTAGGCGCCGAATGCGCCGCCCGTGGGCGAATGCGAGTCGCCGCCCACGCACAGCATGCCGGGGCGGATGTGGCCGTGCTGCGGCACCACCACGTGGCAGATGCCCTGGCTGTCGTACACGTGCGGCAGCTGCTGGTCGCGCGCCCAGTCGCGCGCAATGCGCACGATGCGGCGCGAATCGTCGTCGCGCTCGGGCACGTAGTGGTCCATCACGAGCACCACGCGCGAGCGGTCCCAGATCTGCGCGCCGAGCTCCTCGAGCATCGGCTGCAGCCGGCGCGGACCGGAGGAGTCGTGGAACATGGCCATGTCGACGCCGCAGGTCACGATCTCGCCCACCGCCACCTGCGCGCGGCCGCTGGCGCGCGCAATGAGCTTCTGCGCCAGCGTCTGTTGCGCCGGCGCGCGGTCTGGAGCGTTGAAGGTCATTCCGGCTTGGCTCCCGAGAACTTGACGACCTTGGCCCAGCGCGCGATCTCGCTCTGCACGAAGGCGGAGAACTGTTCGGACGAATTGCCCACCGGTATCGCGCCCTCGGTTTCGAGCCGCTGGCGCATGTCGGCCTGCTGCAGTGCATGGCGCGCGGCGTCGCCGAGCTGCTTCACGCGCTCCGCCGGCATGCGGGCCGGGCCGAAGAGGCCGAACCATGCGCTCGACTCGTAGCCCGGCAGCGCCTCGGCAATGGCGGGCACGTCGGGAAAGGCCGGCAACCGCCTGGCCGTGGTCACGCCCAGCGCCCTGAGCTTGCCGGCCTGGATGTGTGCCTTGACGTTGCCCACGGCCGCGAACATCAGCTGCACCTGGCCGGCGAGCACGTCCTGCACGGCGGGCGAGGTGCCCTTGTAGGGGATGTTCACGATGTCGACGCCCGACTGCATCTTGAAGGCCTCGCCCGCCATGTGCAGCGACGAGCCCACCGCGCCGATCGCGAAGTTGAGCTGGCCCGGCTTCGCCTTGGCGAGCGCAATGAGTTCGCGCACGTCCTTCGCAGGCACCGACGGATGCGCGACGAGGATCGAGGGCGAGGTCGCCACGCAGGTGAGCGCGGTGAAGTCCTTCACCGGGTCGAAAGGCAGCGCCGGGTAGAGCGTGGCATTGATCGCATGGCTGGTGAAGCTCATCAGCAGCGTGTTGCCATCGGGCGCGGCCTTGGCCACGGCATCGGCCGCGATGTTGCCGCCCGCGCCGGGCCGGTTCTCGACGATCACCGTGCGGCCGAGCGCCGGGCCCATGCTGACGGCCAGCGAACGGGCCAGCGTATCGGTCGAGCCGCCCGCGGGCGCACCGACGAGGATGCGCACCGGCGCATTGCCGATCTGCGCGAACGCGCTGCCGGCAAATGCGGCGGCCAGTGGAAGAAGAAGGGTGTCGCGTCTCTTCATGTGTCTTGTCTCCGAGGAAATCGGGGGTATCTCAATGTGATGTGCGGGCTTCAGAGCCCCAGGTAGGCGCGCCGCAGTTCGTCGCTTCCGAGCAGTTCGCCGGGCAGGCCCGAAAAACGCACGCTGCCGTTCTCCAGCACGTAGGCGCGGTCCGCGATCTCGAGCGACTGGCCCACGTTCTGCTCCACCAGCAGCACCGCGAGGCCGCCGTCGCGCAGTTCGCGGATCAGCGTGAACATCTCCTCCACCAGCCGCGGCGAAAGCCCGAGCGAGGGCTCGTCGAGGATCAGCAGCACGGGCTCGGCCATGAGCCCGCGCGCGATGGCCAGCATCTGCTGCTCGCCGCCGCTCATGGTGCCGGCGTGTTGCGCCATGCGTTCGCGCAGCCGCGGGAAGATGTGGAACATCTTCTCGACGTTGGCCGCGCGGCGCTCGCGCGCCCGCGTGAAGGAGCCGAGTTCCAGGTTCTCCAGCACGCTGAGGTTGGGAAACACCTTGCGGCCCTCGGGCACCTGGATCAGGCCCGCCTTGACCACGTCGCGGTAGTGCGCGCCGCTCAGGTCCTTGCCGTCGAAGCGCACATTGCCGCTCCAGGCGGGGCACAGGCCGCAGACCATCTTGTTGAGGGTGGACTTGCCCGCGCCGCTGCTGCCGAGCAGCGCGACCATTTCACCGGCGTTCACCTGCAGGTCGACGCCGCGCAGCACCTCGACGCGGCCGTAGCCGCCGCGCAGGCCCTGGATGTCCAGCAACGCGGTCATTCGCTAGCTCCCGAAGCGGCCTTGCGCAGCCGCGCCGCGGTGCCATGGCCCAGGTAGGCCTCGACGACCTTGTCGTCGGAGGTCACTTGCGCCGGGCTGCCTTCGGCAATCAGCTGGCCCTGCGCCAGCACCCACACATGTTCGGCCAGGTGCATCACGGCCTGCATCACGTGCTCGATCATCAGCACCGTGACGCCGCTGTCGGCAATGCCGCGCACCACCGGCATCATCTCGGCGATCTCCTGCGGGTTGAGGCCGGCCAGCACTTCGTCGAGCAGCAGCAGGCGCGGGCGCGTGGCCAGCGCGCGCGCCAGTTCGAGCCGCTTGCGGCCGGCCACCGTGAGGTCCGAAGCGGCCTTGTCGAGCTGCGGCGCAAGGCCCACGCGCAGCGCGATGGCCTCGGCATGCGCCAGCGCCTCGCGGCGGCCGCGCAGGTGCAGGTGCGCACCGACCGCGATGTTCTCGCGCACCGTCTGCGCCGCAAAGGGCTTGACGATCTGGAAGGTGCGCGTCATGCCGAGCAGCGCATTGCGGTGCGGCTCGCGGCCCGTGATGTCCTGGCCCGCGAAGCGCACAGTGCCGGCGTCGGGCTTGAGGAAGCCCGACATCAGCGCGAACAGCGTGGTCTTGCCGGCGCCGTTGGGGCCGATCAGCGCGCTCAGGCTGCCCTCCTTCACCGACAGGCTCACGTCCTGCACGGCCTTCAGTCCGCCGAAGGAACGCGAGAGCCCGCCCACGGCCAGCAGCGCCTCAGTCATGGCGGCCTCCCTTCTTCGGATTGCACAGCTGCCGCGCCGACAGCCCCAGCCCGGCGACGCCGCGCGGCAGGAAGATCACGATCACGACCAGCACCGTGCCGTAGATCACCATGTTGATGCCCGGCAGCTCGCCGAACAGGTTGCGCGTGAAATCCGACAGCAGGTGCAGCACGACCGCGCCCAGCACCGGGCCCCACAGCGTGCCCATGCCGCCCACGATGGCGGCCACCAGCGCTTCGACCGAGACGGCCGGGCCGTAGGCGATGCCGGCGTCGATGTACTGGAACACCTGTACATAGAACGCGCCGGCCGCACCCATGAAGGCGGCCGAGAGGCCGATGGCCGCGAGCTTGACGCGAAACGGGTTCACGCCCACGGCGCGCGCCGCATCCTCGTTGTCGCGCACGGCCTGCAGGTAGGCACCGAAGCGGCCGTTGCGCAGCCAGCAGGTGACGAGCAAGGCCGCGACCACCATCGCGAGCACCAACCACAGGTAGCCGGCGCGCGAGGCGAACTGCAGGTTGGCCGCCGACTCGCGCAGCGGCACCATCAGGCCCACGCCGCCGCCCGTGAAATTCACCGACAGCGCGAGGATGCGGAACACCTCCGCGAAGGCCAGCGTGACGAGCGCGAAGTAGGAGCCCTTGAGGCCATAGCGGAAGCTCAGCGCGCCGACGAAGAGCCCGACCCCCGCGGCGCCGGCCACCGCCAGCGGCAGCGCGGCCCAGGCGTTGATGCCACCCTGCAACTGCGCGATGGCCTGGATGTAGGCCCCGGTGCCGAAGAACAGCGCATGCCCGAACGAGAACTGCCCGCCGAAGCCGCCGAGGATGTTCCAGGCCTGCGCAATGAGCGTGGCGTAGAGCGCCATCATCACGAAGTTCAGCGCGACGCCCGACTTGGTGGCGAGCGGCACGCAGCCGACCAGCACCGCGAAGAGCGCGATGCCCGCGAGTTGTGCGCGTGCGCTGCTCATGCCCTGGCTCCGAACATGCCCTGGGGCCGGAACAGCACCACGCCGATGAAGATCGCGAAGATGCCGATCTGCCCGAGCGATTCGCCCAGGTACAGCCCGCCGAGCGACTCGACCACGCCGACCAGGAGGCCGCCGATGAGCGCGCCGACGAAGCTGCCCATGCCGCCGAGCACCACGATGGTGAAGGCCACGAGCACGAAGCCGCCGCCCACCTGCGGGTTGACGTAGTAGGCCGGCAGCAGAAAGCAGGCGGCCGCGCCGAGGCAGGCCAGGCCGATGCCGAAGCTCATGGCATAGACATGGTCGACGTCGATGCCCATGAGCTTGGCGCCTTCCTTCTCCTTGGCGACGGCGCGGATGGCGCGGCCGAGGTCGGTGCGGCCCATGATCCAGAACAGGATGCCCGACACCACGAGCGCCCCCGCGAAGGCCACGAGCTTGGGCACGGCGATCATGGCGGGGCCGATGGCGACGGTGCTGAGCGAGTAGGCGGTGTCGATGCTGCGCGTGTCCGACTTGAAGAACAGCAGCGCGAGGTTCTCCATGACGATGGCGATGCCGAGCGTGGCGAGCAGGATGTTCTCGTCCTTGCCGTGGCCCGCGCGGTTGATGACGACGCGTTGCAGCGCGTAGCCGAGCGCGAACATGCCGGCCACCGCGATGGGCAGCGCCATGTACGGGTCGATGCCCCAGCGCTCCTTGAGAAAGTAGACGGCGTACAGCGCGAGCATCAGGCAGGCGCCGTGGGCGAAGTTGATGATGTGAAGCACGCCGTAGATCAGCGTGAGTCCCAGCGCGATCAATGCGTACACGGCGCCTGTGGTGAGGCCGTTCAGGATCGAGGGGAAGAGGATGCTTAGATCGAACATTTGCTTTGTGCGCCTTGTGGGATCCGCCCGGTATGCGGTGCGGGCCGTGCGACCCCACTGCGCCGGCCCTTCGGGCTGCCCTGCGGTGCTCGCGTTTCGCGGGGTCTCGCAGAACTCGCTACGCTCAAACAGCTGCGAGCCCTGATCCGCGAAACGCTGCGCTCCTCGGCGGCGCAGAGGGGTTCGCCCGGCCCGCACCGCATACCGGGCTCCATGCTTGATCGACGATCGGCGGAATACGGGGGGCTTGCCAGCAGCGAAGTCCGAAGGACCGGTGACGTCGGACGCCCAGAGCCAGACCGCCCGTCACCGCACCCCACACCATGCAGCGACATGTTCATGCCCTGAGCGGAAACACAGGCTCCACCTCGCGGTAGTCGCGCGGAATGATCACCTTGATGTCGTTCTTCACCACCTGCGTCATCAACGGCTGCGCGCCCTCGTTCTGTCCGTTGACGAACTTCGTCGGGCCATACGGCATGATGTGATTCGAGAAGGTGCTCTTCTCCAGCGCGTCGACGATCGCCGCGCGTTCGGCCGACTTCGCGCGCTCCAGCGCATCGGCCAGCAGCCACATCGAGGTGTAGGTCATGAAGACCTCGTAGCTGAAGAACTGGCCCTTGGCCTCCACGCGCTTGCGCAGCTCCTGCGAGCGCTTGTCCTTCGGGTTGAACCAGTGGTTGCAGTCGATGATGCCGTTGGCCGCGTCCGGAAACTCCTTCACGAACTTGTAGCTCGATGCGGCGCCGCCCAGCACCGAGAAGATCGCCTTGGGCACCACCTTCTGCTGCTGCATGGTGCGCACCAGCAGCGCGTACTCGTTGTAGTAGTTGGCCGGGATCACGATGTCCGGGTTGACCGACTTCATGCGCAGCACGATGTTGTTGAAGTCGCGCGTGGGGTTGGCGTGCTTCACCACCTCCTTCACCTCGAAGCCGTAGCCCGGCAGCTCGCGCGAGAGCAGCTGCGCGGTGCCGGCGCCGAACAGCGACTCCTCGTGGATGATCATCACCGTCTTGGCCGGGTTGCCCGCGGCCTTGTTGAGCACCAGCAGGTTGGCCATGGCCACCTCGGTCGACTTCTTGTAGCCGGGGCCGAAGCGGAAGGTGTTCTTCAGGCCGCGCTCCACGATCTGGTCTGCCACGCCCACGTCGACGACGTGCGGCAGGTTGTACTTGGCTGCTGCCTGCGTGGTCGCCAGGCAGATGGCCGAGGCGTAGGCGCCCACGATGGCGGACACGCCGGCTTCGTTCATCTTCTCGACCTCGGCCGCGCCGGCCTGCGGCTGCGATTGCGCGTCGCCCAGCAGGGCCTCGAGCTTCGCACCGCCCAGCGCCTTGATGCCGCCGGCGGCGTTGATGTCCTCGATGGCCATCAGCGCGCCGAGGCGGCACTGCTGGCCCGAATAGGCCAGCGCCCCGGTGACCGGATGCAGCACGCCGACCTTGACGGTCTTGGGCTGCGCGCCGGCCACGAGCGGAAAGGCAACGGCGGTCGCCAGGGCGGCGGACTGCGACACGAAACTGCGGCGGTTCTGCATGGGGCTTTCCTTTTCTTCTCTTCAGTTGAACTTGGCTGACACGTCCTTGCTGACCCACACCTTCGCGTCGATGCCGCCCACGCGGGAGAGCTGCATTTCATAGGTGTAGCGGTCGGGGCGGTAGAGGCCATGCAGCCACTGCACGGGCCGCTCGTCCTCGTCGTAGATCAGGCGGCGCACCGCGAGCAGCGCGGAGCCGACCGACACGTCGAGGTGCTGCGCGATCAGGCTGTCGGCCAGCCGCGCAGAGATGGTCTGGTGCGCGCGCCCCACCTTGACGCCCGATTCCTCGAGCAGCACGAGGATCGGCTTCTTCGACAGCTCGCGGCGGCCGAAGCGGCGCGCGATCGTGTCGGGCACGTAGGTGGTGATGTGCGAGAGCGGGCCTTCCTTGGTGGAGCGCACGCGCACCGCCTTCTGCACCGGGTCGCCCAGCTGCAGCTGCAGCGCCTCGGCCACCTGGGTGGAGGCCGTGATGGTGGCCACCTCGATCACCTTCACCGAGGTGTGCAGGCCCATCGTCACCAGGTTCTCGAGCAGGCCGCGCAGATTGGCGCGCTCCATGCCGTTGCCGCTGTTGTTCGCTTCGCCTGCGAGCACGGGCGGCAGCGCGCGCGTGCGGCGCCCCGGGTTGCGCGCGATCAGGCCTTCGGAAGACAGCTGCTCGAGAGCGCGCCGCACCGTGACACGCGCCACGTTGAACTGCGCCATGAGCGCAAGCTCGCCGGGCAGCCCCTCGGCGAAACGGCCTTCGTGCAGCTGCTCACGCAGGACCAGGTAGATCTGGTGGTACTTCGGCAAAGGCATCTGCGACATGCCTTTGATGTTTTTGCAGTTTCAATGTTCTGTCAATGGGACATTTAAAACCGACGCCGCACAAACAAGAACGGCGCGCCGGGCCAATGCCCGCCGCGCCGCTTCCTGGCTGCTCGCTGGTTGTTGGCTTACAGCTTGAACGGAACCACTTCCTGGCGCTGGTCGCCCAGGCCTTCGATGCCCAGCGTCATCACGTCGCCCTTCTTCAGGTAGAGCGGCGGCTTCATGCCCAGGCCCACGCCGGGCGGCGTGCCGGTGGTGATGACGTCGCCGGGCAGGAGCGTCATGAACTGGCTCAGGTAGCTCACGATCTTGGCGATGCTGAAGATCATGGTCTTGGTGCTGCCGGTCTGCATGCGCTTGCCGTTGAGGTCGAGCCACATCGACAGCTTCTGCGGGTTGGGCACTTCGTCGCGCGTCACGAGCCAGGGGCCGATCGGGCCGAAGGTGTCGCAGCCCTTGCCCTTGTCCCAGGTGCCGCCGCGCTCGATCTGGAACTCGCGCTCGCTCACGTCGTTGATGGTGCAGTAGCCGGCCACGAAGTTGAGCGCGTCCTTCTGCGAGACATAGCGCGCGCGCGTGCCGATGACCACGCCGAGCTCGACTTCCCAGTCGCTCTTGACCGAGTTCTTGGGCAGCATGACCGGATCGTTCGGGCCCTGGATGCAGCTGGTGGCCTTCATGAAGACCACCGGCTCCTTCGGAATCGGCAGGCCGGACTCGGCCGCGTGGTCGGCGTAGTTCAGGCCGATGGCAATGAACTTGCCGACGTTGGCCACCGGGCTGCCGAAGCGCGGCTTGCCCTTGACCAGCGGCAGCTTGTCGACCTTCTGCTTGCGCAGCTTGGCCAGCGCGGCATCGCCGAGCTGCTCGGGCCCGATGTCCTTGACCAGCGCGCTCAGGTCGCGCAGCTGGCCGTTGTCATCGATGAGGCCGGGCTTTTCCTTGCCGGGGTTGCCATAGCGAACGAGTTTCATGTGGTCCTTTCTTGGGGAGACTGACTGACTTAGTAAGTGGAGCGGCCGCCGGACAGGTCGAACACGGCGCCGGTGGAGAACGAGCAATCTTCGGTGCAGAGCCAGCCGACCATCGCGGCCACCTCCTCCACCGTGCCGAAGCGGCCCATGGGAATCTTCGAGAGCATGAATGCGATGTGCTCCGGTGTCATCTGGTCGAAGATGGCGGTCTTCACCGCCGCGGGCGTCACGCAGTTGACGCGGATGCCGGTGTCGGCCAGCTCCTTGCCCAGCGACTTGGTGAGCGCAATGACGGCGGCCTTGCTTGCACTGTACGCGCTGGCATTGGGATTGCCTTCCTTGCCCGCGACCGAAGCGATGTTGACGATGCGGCCGTAGCCCTGCGCGCGCATCTGCGCCACCACTTCGCGGCAGCACAGGAACACGCCGTTGATGTTGACCTCCATCACCTGCCGCCAATCGTCCACCGGGTAGTCCCACAGCCTGGTGTTGGGACCGGTGATGCCGGCGCTGTTGACCAGCGCATCGATGCGCGGCGAATGCGCGAGCGTGGCCGCCACGGCCGCAGCGACGGAAGACTGCTGCGCCACGTCGACCTTCACGGCAAAGGCCTTGGAGCCGAGCGCCGCCGCGGCCTTGCCGGCGGCAGCCTCGTCGCGGTCCCAGAGCGTGACGCTGCCGCCCGATGCGATCAGCCGCTCGGCAATGCCGTAGCCCAACCCCGCCGCGCCGCCGGTCACCACGGCGTGGCGGCCCGCGAAGTCGAGCTGGTTCATATGGTGATGCCGCCGTCCACCGTGAAGGCCTGGCCGGTGGCGAACACCGATTCGTCGCTCGCCAGGAACACCACCACGGGCGCGATTTCCTCGGCCTGCGCGAGCCGTCCCATCGGCTGGCGCGCGATGAAGGCCTTGCGCGCCGCTTCGGGGTCTTCGTTGGCATTGATGCGCTCGCCGAGCGAGGGCGTGTCGACCGTGCCGGGACACACGGCATTGCAGCGGATGCCGCGCGACACGAAGTCGGCCGCCACGCTCTTGGTCAGGCCCAGCACCGCGGCCTTGGTGGTGCCGTAGACGAAGCGGTTGGGCAGGCCCTTCATGCTGGAGCAGACGCTCGCCATGTTGATGATGCTGCCGCGTCCTGCGGCCAGCATGCCGGGCAGCGCGGCCTGGATGGTCCAGAACTGCGCGCGCACGTTGAGGGCGAACGCGAATTCGAGGTCCTTGTCGGTGGCCTCGAGCGCGGTGCCGTTATGTACCACGCCGGCGCAGTTGAACAGCACGTCGAGCGCGGGAAGACTCTTGAAGAAGGCGCCGATCGCGTCCTTGTCGAGCACGTCGAGTTTCGCCGTGCGCACGTTGGCGACGCCGGCGTAGCGCCCCAGCAGCTTCTCGTTCACGTCGGTCGCCCACACCTGCGCGCCTTCGGCGGCCATGGCGAGCACGCTCGCGTGGCCGATGCCTTGTCCGGCCGCCGTCACGAGCACGGTCTTGCCCTTGAGTCTCATGCATGTCTCCTTGGAAAGTGGCGCACCGGCTGCCCGGCGTTCAGGGTTTGGCCCGATGGCAGCGGCGCGGTACGGATCGTATTCTGAATTGGCCTTACCACTTGTCCAATTCAGGACAACCCTTAACCCCACCACCCGTGCCGCTCCAGACCGTCGAACCCCAGCGCCTCTATCGCCAGATTGCCGACCAGCTGCGCGGGCTGATCGGCAAGGGCGAGCTTGCCGTCGGCGCGCGGCTGCCGGCCGAGCGCGACCTGGCCCAGCAGCTCGGTGTGAGCCGGCCCTCGGTGCGCGAGGCGCTGATCGCGCTCGAGGTCGAGGGCTGGGTCGAGGTCCGAACCGGCTCGGGCGTGTATGTGCTGGACCGCTCGCACCGCGCGAGCAAGCCGGTGGCGCCCACCGAATGGGGCCCGCTGGAGCTGATCCGCGCGCGCCGCGTGATCGAGGGCGAGACCGCCGCCATTGCAGCTGCCGTGGGCAAGCGCAAGGACATCGACGCCATGAGCCGCGCCATCGAAACGATGCGCGGGCTCGCCGACCGCGAAATACTGCCGCTCGAAGGCGACCGCGAATTCCACGTGGCCATCGTCAATGCCAGCGGCAACGCCGTGCTGGTGGAAACGGTGCAGAGCTTCTGGGATTCGCGCAACGGCCCGATCTTCACGCGCCTGGGCGGCTACTTCGAGACGGTGGCCTCCTGGCGCTCGGCGATTGCCGAGCACGAGGCCATCCGCGACGCCGTGGCCGCGCGCGACCCCGAGGCCGCGCGGGCCGCCATGCACGCCCACATGGACAACTCGCACCAGCGGTTCAGCGCGAGCTGGCGCCGCGCGAAAAAAACCGCTCCTCCTTCCGATTCCCACACAACACGAGTTCCACGATGAATCCCTTCATTCGCCTGCATCCGGCCGACGATGTCGTGATCGCGCGCAGCCAGCTGGTCGGCGGCGCCAAGGTCGAAGACTTTGCCGTGCGCGGCCTGATTCCCGCCGGGCACAAGGTGGCGACGCACGCCATTGCCGCCGGCGAACCGGTGCGCCGCTACAACCAGATCATCGGCTTCGCGAGCAAGCCCATTGCGGCCGGCGAGCACGTGCACACGCACAACCTCGACATGGGCCCCGACAAGGGCGACTTCGAACGCGACTACGCCTTCGGCGCCGACGTGAAGCCCGCGCCCGCGAAGCGCGAGGCCACCTTCATGGGCATCAGGCGGGCCGACGGCCGCGTGGCCACGCGCAACTACATCGGCGTGCTCACGAGCGTGAACTGCTCGGCCACCGCGGCGCGCGCCATTGCGGACCACTTCTCGCGCAAGACCAATCCATCGGCGCTGGCCGGCTACCCGAACGTCGACGGCATCGTGGCGCTCACCCACGGCACGGGCTGCGGCATGGACACACAAGGCATGGGCATGCAGATCCTGGAGCGCACGCTCACGGGCTATGCCACGCACCCCAACTTCGCGGGCGTGCTGGTGGTGGGCCTGGGCTGCGAGGCGAACCAGATCAATGCCTGGCTCGCGACCGGCCACCTGGCCGAGGGCGAGAACTTCCGCACCTTCAACATCCAGGACACCGGCGGCACGCGCAAGACGGTGGAGAAAGGCATTGCGCTGATCAACGAGATGCTGCCGCGCGCCAATGCGGTCAAGCGCGAGCCCTGCAGCGCGGCGCACATCACGATCGGCCTGCAGTGCGGCGGCTCGGACGGTTACTCCGGCATCAGCGCCAATCCGGCCCTCGGTGCGGCGGTCGACCTGCTGGTGGCGCACGGCGGCACGGCCATCCTGAGCGAGACGCCCGAGGTCTATGGTGCCGAGCATCTGCTCACGCGCCGAGCCGTCAAGCGCGAGGTCGGCCAAAAACTGGTGGACCGCATCAAGTGGTGGGAGCACTACACCGAGATCAACGAAGGCGAGATGAACAACAACCCCTCGCCGGGCAACAAGGCCGGCGGCCTCACGACCATCCTCGAAAAATCGCTCGGCGCGGTGGCCAAGGGCGGCACGAGCAACCTCGAGGCGGTGTACGAATACGCCGAGCCGGTCACGGCGCACGGCTTCGTCTACATGGACACGCCGGGCTACGACCCCGTGAGCGCCACCGGGCAGGTCGCGGGCGGCGCGAACATCATCTGCTTCACGACCGGACGCGGCTCGGCCTACGGCTGCGCCCCCTCTCCTTCGCTCAAGCTTGCGACCAACTCGGCGCTGTGGCAGCGGCAGGAAGAAGACATGGACATCAACTGCGGCGAGATCGTGGATGGCACCAGCTCGATCCAGGAGATGGGCCAGCGCATCTTCGAACTGGTGCTGGCCACCGCGTCCGGCGAGCCTTCGAAGAGCGAGAAACATGGCTACGGCCAAAATGAATTCGTGCCCTGGCAAGTCGGCGCGGTGATGTAAGGAACCTATGCCCCAAACCCTTTCCTCCTCTGTTCTGCGATCGCAATGCGCCCGCATCCTCGAAGCCGCCGGCAGCACGCCGGCCGAAGCCGCGCAGGTGGCCGACAACCTGGTGCTGGCCAACCTGAGCGGCCATGATTCGCACGGCGTGGGCATGCTGCCGCGCTATGTCGATGCGGTGGCCGAAGGCGGCCTCGTGCCCAATGCCGCGGTCAAGATCAACACCGACATCGGCACGCTGCTCGCGCTCGACGGCCAGCATGGCTACGGCCAGATCGTCGGCGTGCAGGCGATGGAACTCGGCATTGCACGGGCGAAGCAGCACGGCAGCTGCATCTTCACGCTCGCCAACGCGCACCACCTGGGCCGCATCGGGCACTTCGCCGAAATGGCAACGGCCGAGGGCCTGGTCTCGATGCACTTCGTCAACGTGCTGTCGCGGCCCGTGGTGGCGCCGTGGGGCGGCGGCGACGGGCGCTTTGGCACCAACCCCTGCTGCATCGGCATTCCACTCGCAGGCGCCGAACCCTTCCTGCTCGACTTTGCCACCAGCCGCGTGGCGCAGGGCAAGATGCGCGTCGCCCACAACAAGGGCGAACGCGTGCCCGACGGCTACCTGATCGACGAGCGCGGCGCGCCCACCAATGACCCGGGCGTGGTGGTCGTGCCGCAGGCCAACGGCCTGTTCGGCGCGCTCATGACCTTCGGCGAACACAAGGGCTACGGCATGGCGATGGCCTGCGAGCTGCTGGGCGGCGCGCTCACCGGTGGCGGCACCTGGCACCGCCCGGCCGACACCGCACGCACGGTGCTCAACGGCATGCTGACGATCCTGATCGATCCCGCCAAACTGGGAACCCAGGAGAGCTTCGCGCAGGAGGCGACGGCCTTCGTCGAGTGGCTGCGCCAGAGCCCGCCGGGCGCCGGCTTCGACCAGGTGCAGATCGCCGGCGAGCCGGAGCGCGCTGCACGCGTGGCGCGCGAGCGCGACGGCATCTGGCTGGACGATGCGACCTGGGGCGAGATCGTCGCGGCCGGAACCAAGGTGGGCGTGGCGGTCGCCGCCGCGTAAAGGCCGCGTTTCCTTCTAGCGCCGCGCCTTGCGCGACTTCTGGCTCAGCACGATCGCAATGCCGCCCAGGATGGCCACCGAGGCCGCCGCCAGCCGCGGCGTGATCGCCTCCGACAGCAGCAGCACGCCGCCGAACGCCGCCAGGAGCGGCACCGACAGCTGCACGGTGGCCGCCTGCATGGCCGACAGGCGCGCGAGCGCCGCATACCAGACGACATAGCCGAGCCCCGAGGTCAAGGCGCCGGAGGCCACGGCCAGCGCGATGCCGGTGGCATCCGCATGGGCGCGCATCATGAAGGCAAGGCTCAGCGCCAGGGCCAGCGGTACGGCCCGCAAGAAGTTGCGGCCCGTGGCGGCCAGCGGATCGGGCACGCCGCGGCCGCGCAGCGAATACACGCCCCACGCCACCCCGGCGATGGCCATCAGCACGGCGCCCAGCAGCGGCGGCGCCGCAACGCCCGGCAGCACCAGGTAGACGAGCCCGCCGGCCGCCAGCACGAAGCCGAGCCATGCCACGAGCCCGAAGCGCTCGCCCGAGCCCAGGCCCGCGCCGAGCATCGTGAGCTGCACCGCGCCGAACAGGATCAGCGCGCCCGTGCCCGCGGAGAGGCTCAGGTAGGCGAAGGAAAAGAAGGCGACGTAGGCGAACAGCATGGCGGCCGCGAGCCAGTCGGCACGGCCGGGCACGGCAGGCCGGGAGCGGAACTGCACGACCAGCGCGAGCGTGAGCGCACCGGAAACCAGCCGGATGCTGCCGAAGCTGGCCGGATCGATGCCCCGCTGCTGCAACGCGAGCCGGCACAGCAGCGAATTGGCCGCGAATGCGAGCATGGCCACCGCGGTCAGCGCGACGGTCTGCAGGGTGGACGGCGCGCGGCGCACCTCGGAGATGGCTTCAGACATGCGCCCCCACCATGAAGACGGCCCAGCCCAAGAGCGCAAACCCGAGCGGCGCGCTCAGGCGGTGGCCCCAGGGAACGTTCTTTTCCAGCGCCATGACGGCGGCCAGCAGCAGCATCCAGCCCAGGCTGCCGGTGCCGAGCGCGAACATCAGCAGCATCAGCGCCCAGCAGCAGCCGACGCAGAACAGGCCATGGTGCAGGCCCAGCGCAAACGCATGGCGCGCCTGCGCATGGCCGCGCCAGTGCTCGATGACAAAACTCAGCGGCGTGCGGCACTTCTCGAGGCACTTGTGCTTGAGGCGGCTGAACTGGAACGCGCCGGCCAGCGCGATGGTCGCGGCGCCGATCACCCAGCCGTGCCAGGCCAGCGTGGGCGCGCTCGCGAGCAGCGCCAGCACCGCGCTGTGGAGCCCGTGCGCCAGCAGCCCGAAGGCACCCCACACGGCCATGTAGCCAAGCCCCAGCAGCACGAGCAGGCGCGCATGGTCCGCACGCCCCGCGGTCAGGCGGTCGAAGGCGTTGAACAGCGGCAGCGTGGTCGGCAGCATCATGGCCATGGTCATGAGGATCCACGCCACCGCATAGAGCACTGCGGGCACGACCACGCCGCCGGCAGGAATGGCCTGGCACAGGAACGCGGCCGGCCCCGAGGCGGTCCAGTCGCCGTGTTCGAGATAGCGCCCGTAGGGGCTGCGCGCCCAGGCCCACAATGCCATCCACGCAAGCGCGGCCAGCGCAGCGAGAACCGGCAGGAACACGCGGCGGTGGCGGATGACGTTGCGCGGCGGCAAGCCGGCCGCGGGGTTCACTGGCTAACCTTCGTGCTCCGCACTGCGGTGCGAGCTTGCTTGGGGCGGCCCGGCACGGCGCTCATGAATCAAAGACGAAGGTGCTCTGCAGGGCGTTGTGGTTCTTGATGTCGAGGTCGATGCCGAGGGCGGGGTTCTTCGAGCGGTAGGTGGGCGCCTTGCCGACGAACACCGGCGCGCCCGGCACCGTGGAGAACACGGTGTCCGACAGCGTGGTCTGCCCGCCGGTCGCGCCGCGGTAGGGTTCGAGTTCGGCGTAGTAGTCCTTGCCGATCTCCAGCTCGCCCTTGCCTTCGTTCACCGTGAAGCGAATGGGCGCCCGCTCGACCGACACCACCTGGCCGATGAGGGCGGCCAGGTCGGCGATCGGGCCGCCGGCCTTGCCGGTGTAGACCTTGAGCAGCGCCTCTTCCTGCTCCTTGGAGGCTTTGTCGTCGACGAAGATCGCCGCCGTCCAGTTGCCTTCGAGGATGTTTCCGGGCACATGCGCCACGGCCGCGATGGTGTTGCCGCCGACGTCGACGCCGTCGATGGTTCCCTTGTCGATGCGCCACGCGACGATGGTGTCGCAGGTGCCGTTGTCAGGGTCCTCGCCGATCCAGCAGGGACACAGGACGTTGCAGTTGCATACCTCGAGCAGGCGACCTTCCAGGTGATAGCTCATACGAACCTCCGTTCAGAAGCCACACGAACACGGAACTTGTCGCCGCGACTCAGCGGCAAGGGGGGCGCTGATCCTACGCTTCGCAACCGGGCAAGTCGAGCACGATGCCCCGCCGCGCACTACCCTGGGTACCCCACTGCCGCCCGTGGATCAGCTGCGGCTTGCGTCGTGCGCCGGCTTGCCGATCTGCACGCTCACCTCCTCGCCCCTGAGCCTGGCCTGCACGGCCTTGATGGCCTTGTCGAGCCGCGCGCCGTAGTCGGCATCGGCCTGGCGGAAGTAGCTCACCGAACGGTCGATGATGTCCTGCCGCGTCACCGCACCCAGGCCGCCCGCGATGTTGTTCACCAGGCGCTCCTTGGCGGCTTCGTCCATCAGCCGGTAGAGGTCGCCGGCCTGCACGAAGTCGTTGTCCTCGGGGTGCTGCTGCCACTGGTGGCTGCCGGTCCAGCCATGGATCTCGAGCGGCGCGTAGACCGGCTCGTTGCTCTGCTTGGGCGCATCGCTGAAGCTGTTGGGCTCGTAGTTGGGGCCGCGGCCGCCGTTGCCGTCGCCGCGCATCGCGCCGTCGCGGCCGTAGTTCTGCGCCGTGGTGGCATGCGGGCGGTTCACCGGCAGCTGCGTGTGGTTGATGCCCAGGCGGTAGCGCTGCGTGTCGCCGTAGCTGAACAGGCGGCCCTGCAGCATCTTGTCGGGCGAAGGGCCGATGCCGGGCACGAAGTTGGCCGGGTTGAACGCGGCCTGCTCGATCTCGGCAAAGTAGTTGTCGGGATTGCGGTTGAGCGTGAGGATGCCGATGTCGATCTTCGGATAGTCCTTGTGCGACCAGACCTTGGTCAGGTCGAAGGGGTTGAAGCGGTAGGTCTGCGCCTCGGCCACCGGCATGATCTGCACCTGCACCTTCCAGCTCGGGAATTCGCCGCGCTCGATGGAATGCAGCAGGTCCAGGTGGTGGTGGTTCGGGTTTTCGCCGCCCACGCGCTGCGCCTCCTCGGCCACGAAGGTCTGGATGCCCTGGTGGGTCTTGAAGTGGTACTTGACCCAGAAGGCCTCGCCCTTGGCGTTCACCCACTGGAAGGTGTGCGAGCCGAAGCCGTCCATGTGGCGGTAGCTCTTCGGAATGCCGCGGTCACCGAACAGCCAGGTGAACTGGTGCGTCGCTTCGGGCGAGTGCGAGAAGAAGTCCCAGGCGTTGTTGGGCTCCTGCACGTGGCTGTAGGGGTCGCGCTTCTGCGAGTGGATGAAGTCGGGAAACTTGAGCGGGTCGCGGATGAAAAAGACCGGCGTGTTGTTGCCGACGAGGTCGTAGTTGCCGTCTTCGGTATAGAACTTGAGCGCGAAGCCGCGCGGGTCGCGCACGGTGTCGGCCGAGCCGAGTTCGAGCGCCACGGTCGAGAAGCGTGCGAGCACCTCGGTCTTCCTGCCGACCTGGCTCAAAAACCTGGCCTTGGTCCATTTGGACACGTCGGCCGTCACCTCGAAGGTGCCGAAGGCGCCCGAGCCGCGCGCATGCACCACGCGCTCCGGAATGCGCTCGCGGTCGAAGCGCGCAAGCTTCTCGATCAGGTGGTGGTCCTGCATCAGCACGGGGCCGCCGGGGCCGGCCGTCTGCGATTGCTGGTTGTTCTCGACGGGCGCGCCGTTTTCGGTGGTGAGCTTGCGGGAGTCGGTCATGGGTGGGCTTTCCTCTGGAGTTGTAGGGGCCCATGCATTTTGTCAATGAATGCGGCCTTGCCGCATCACATTGAGCTATCGCCTCGATAGGCGGCCCGCCGAAGGCCGCCCGAGGTTTCAGACGATCAGCGCGATCGTGGCTTCGAGGTGCTCCGACGGCGCCCGGCGGAAGCCCGAGCGCGTGAAGCGCTGCAGCTGCCCGACCACGAAGGCCGTGAGCGCGGCGGCGCGCACCTGCGCATCCACGCTCGGGGTGGCCGAGCCGTCCGCGGCGGCCGCCCCGCGCAGCACCTGTCGCAGCGTGGCCTCGATCTTGTCGAAGAACTGGTTCATGCGCTGCTGGAGGCGCTCGTTCTCGAACACCAGCGCATCGCCCACCATGACGCGCGTCATGCCCGGGTTGCGCTCGGCAAACTGCACGAGCAGCGTGAGAATTTTTGCGGCCTGCTGGGCCCCCGTTGCGCCTTCGCGCTCGAGGATCTGGTTCACCAGCGTGAAGACGCTCTGCTCGATGAAGTCGATCAGGCCCTCGAACATCTGCGCCTTGCTCGCAAAGTGGCGGTAGAGCGCGGCCTCGCTGACGTCGAGCCGCGCAGCCAGTGCCGCGGTGGTCACGCGCTCGGCGCCGGGCTGCTCGAGCATGGCGGCCAGCGCCTGCAGGATCTGCACGCGCCGCTCCCCGGGCTTGGGGCGTTTTCGGACCGGCGCGACGGGCGTCAGCGTTTCGGTCTGGGTTTCTATGCCGGGATAGCTTGTCTCTTCGTTCTGCATGGAAGCGCGTGCAAAGATGTAATCAATTGATTCTCGCACAGGGCCGCGCAGTGAGCGCGCGCAAACCGGCCCCGGGAAAGCTCGTACAGAATCGGCCCATTCAACCAAGCAAGAGTTCTCATGGCCCCAAAAAGCGTTCTGGTGACAGGTGGTGCAGGTTTCATTGGCAGCCACACCTGCGTCGCGCTGGCCGCCGCCGGATACACGCCGGTCATTCTCGACAATCTGGGCAACAGCGATATCCGGGTATTGGAGCGGTTGCGGCAGATCACCGGCAGCGCGCCGCGGCTGATCGAGGGCGACGTGCGCGACCGGGCGCTGCTCGACCGCGTGCTGGGCGAAGAGAGCTTTGCGGCCGTGATCCACTTCGCGGGCCTGAAGGCCGTGGGCGACTCGGTGGCCGACCCGCTCACCTACTACGACAACAACGTGCACGGCAGCCTCGTGCTCGCCTCGGCCATGCAGCAGGCGGGCGTGCGGACGCTGATCTTTTCGTCGTCCGCCACGGTGTACGGCGAACCCGACCACTCGCCCATTCCGGAAGACGCGCCCTGCAGGCCGGCCAATCCCTACGGGCGCTCCAAGCGCATGGTGGAAGAGGCGCTGGCCGACCTGCACCGTGCACAGCCGGGCTGGCGCATTGCACTGCTGCGCTACTTCAACCCGGTCGGCGCGCATGAAAGCGGCCTCATCGGCGAGCATCCGCAGGGCAAGCCGAACAACCTGATGCCTTTCGTCTGCCAGGTGGCCGTGGGACAGCGCGACAAGCTGCTGATCCACGGCAACGACTACCCCACGCCCGACGGCACGGGCGTGCGCGACTACGTGCATGTGATGGACCTCGCCGAAGGGCATGTGGCGGCGCTTCGGCATGCGCAAGGCCATGAGGGACTGGTCACGCTGAATCTCGGCACCGGCCGCGGCGCCTCCGTGCTGGAGGTGGTGCAGGCCTTCGAGCGCGCGAGCGGACGGCCGCTGCCTTATGAGATCGGTCCCCGCCGGCCCGGCGACGTACCCGCGTACTGGGGCGACCCCTCGCTGGCGGAAGCCACGCTGGGCTGGCGCGCGCGCCGCGGGCTCGACCAGATGTGCGCCGACAGCTGGCGCTGGCAGCAGGGCAATCCGAACGGCTACGAAAGGTCACTGACCGCTTGCTGACCGGGACGGCCGGCCTCCTCGGAAACAAGCCCCGCAAGGGTTCCCGGGCATGTAACGAATGCTCACCGCGGAACCCGGCCGCAACAAATGTTAAGTGGGTTGTTACCCAAGCGATCCATCGCGTCGCTATTCTGAATTGATGGGGGGCTCTGCATGCCGGCAAGCCCCGAGGGTTGTGCCATCTCTTTGCAGAGTAGGGGGAAAGATTTGCCTATCGATCAAGCGCGATACGCCCAATGGGCCGCGGCGTGCCGGTTCTCTGCCTTCACCGACACCGCCTACAGCGCGTGGACACGCGACGAAGCGTCCCGCCACAAGGCAGAACAGCCGGCGCTTCGCTCTGAGCTGGAGAATCTTCCGTACCGCGAGGGCTTGACCTTCGCCATTGCCGACAGCGGCAGCGACGAGGCATTGCACAGCACGCTGGCTTCGCTCTCGGCACAGCTGTGCCACCGCTTCGACGTGGTGGTGGCCTGCGACCCTTCGCGCGCCGAAGTGGTCGGCCATGCGCTCCTGTTCGTTCGCGATTCGATCAATGTGCGGCTGGTGCCCGCGAGTGCGCCGGCCAGCCGGCTCGAACTGCAGCAGCTCGCGCTCGAGCACACGGCCGAGCCGTGGTTCGGCGTGATCCTCGCGGGCGACCGCCTTGCCGCGCAGGCCGTTTCGTCGATCCAGCTCACCCTCGCCAAATGGCCCGATGCGGCCGTCGTCTATGCGGACGAGGACTGGATCGCAGAGGGCCAACTGCGATGCAAGCCGCGCTTCAAGTCGGCATGGGATCCGGAGGCGCAGCTCGGCTTCGACCTGCTGGACGGCCTGTGCGTGATGAGGCGCGCCAACGTCCTGGCGGCCGGAGGCTTTCGCGCCGAATTCGAGCCGGCCGCCGGCTACGACCTGCACTGCAGGGTGGCCATGCCGCTGCCCTGCAGCCAGGTGCGCCATGTTCCCTCGGTGCTGTACCACCGGCAGGTCCCGCTGGTCATCGATGCGGGCGACACGCGGCAGGCCGTCGAGGCCTATGCGGCGGCGGCCCGGCGGGTGGCGGCCGAGGCGGCGTTCCGGCAGGCGGGCTTGGCGGCCGAGGTGCTGCCCTCGCCGATCGCCGAGTTCGTCAACCATGTCCGCCGCCCGCTGCCCAGCCCCGCGCCACGGGTCAGCGTGCTCGTGCCGACGCGCGACCGCGCCAACCTGGTGAGGACCTGCCTGGACGGCCTGCTGCGCAAGACCGACTATCCGGACTTCGAAGTCCTCATCCTCGACAACGACAGCGTCGAGCCGGCCACGCTGTCCCTCTTCGCCGAACTGGCCGCGGACCCTCGCGTCAGCGTGCTGCGGGTGCCGGGGCCCTTCAATTTTTCGGCCATCAACAACGCCGGCGTGCAGGCCTCGACCGGCGAGGTGCTGCTCTTCCTGAACAACGACATCGAGATCCTCGATGGCGGATGGCTCAGGGAGATGGTCGGCGAAGCCATGCGGCCGGACATCGGCTGCGTGGGCGCCAAGCTGCTGTACGGCGACGGCACGGTCCAGCATGCCGGCGTCATGCTGCAAAGCGGCCCGCTGGCGATGCATGTGTGCCGCACCGACGGCGCCACCGACAGCGGCCTGGACGGGCGGCTGGCGGGCACGCGCGACTACCTGGCGGTCACGGGCGCCTGCCTGGCGGTTCGGCGCCAGGTGTTCGAGCAGGTGGGCGGCTTCGACGGCGAGCACCTGCCGGTGGCCTACAACGACATCGACCTGTGCCTGAAGGTGAACGATGCGGGCTACCGCAACGTCTGCACGCCGTTCGCCTCGCTGCTGCACCTGGAGAGCGCCTCGCGCGGGCACGACCATGTTTCCGAAGAGAAGCAGCAGCGGGCAGCGCGCGAGCAGGCGCACGCCAGCACCAAGTGGATCGATCGCTTCGAGCACGACCCCTATCACAACCCGAATGTCCAGTGGGACTGGCTCACCGGCGCGCACCTGGCCCCCAGCGCCGGCCAGCAATGGCAGCTCGCGCGCTGAGGCGGGCGCGGCGGTTTCATCGACTTTCTAGCGGAGGCCCGGACCCGTCCGGGCAGGAATACAAATGAAAGAACCCACCCTCATTCTTCCGACGGTCGACCGGTCGCTCGACGTGCTGACGCACCCGGTGCTGGACCCGCTGTTCTGGACGCCGCACCTGCTCGGCAAGGCCAGCGCGTGGTGGACCCACACGCCGTTCGCGTTCTGGATCGTGGCCGCCTGCAAGCCGGGCCTGCTGGTGGAACTGGGCACGCACAACGGCGTGTCGTACGCGGCGTTCTGCGAGGCCGTGGCGCGGCTCAAGTCGGCCACGCGCTGCTATGCCGTGGACACCTGGGCCGGAGACGAGCATGCCGGGCACTTCGACGCGCAGGTCTACCACGAGCTGCGCGACTTCCACGACAAGCACTTCAGCGCCTTCTCCGAACTCCTCAAGTCCACCTTCGACGACGCGCTGCCGTACTTTGCCGACGGCTCCGTCGACCTGCTGCACATCGACGGCTTCCACACCTACGAGGCGGTCAAGCACGACTTCGAGACCTGGCTTCCCAAGCTGTCTGACAAGGCCGTGGTGCTGTTCCACGACACCAATGTGCGCAGCGGCAATTTCGGCGTCTTCCGGTTCTTTGCCGAGCAGGCACGGCACTATCCCTCGTTCGAGTTCCTGCACGGCCACGGGCTCGGCGTGCTGGCCGTGGGCGACCGCGCGCCGGCCGCCGCCATGGCGTTGTGCAACCTCGAACCCGAGCGCGCCGATGCCGCCAGGGCGCGCTTCGCTCACCTGGGAACGCGCTGGTTCGTGACCACGCGCGAACAGCTCGGCTCGGCCGAACTGCATCAGCGCATCCACGAGGCCAATGCCCTGCGCGCGCCGGTGGAAGCCGAGCTGGCCCAGGTGGCGGCCGCCCGCGCGGCCGAGGCCGAGGCCCGCGCCCGCGCCGAAGGCCAGCTGGACGCCCTGTCCCACGAGGTGGCCGAGAAGGCCGCCCAGCTGGAAGACCTGAACAGGCAGGCCGGCGATGCGCAGGCGAAGGCCGCCCAGGCCGAAGCCGCCGCGCGCGCAACCGGCTTCGCCCACGAGCAGGCGAACCGGCGCGTGGCCGAGCTGCGGAATGTCGTGGCGCAGTTGGCCACCGACCTGAACAAGACCCGCGACGACCTGAACGAGACCAGCGAAGCCAAGAGCCTGCAGCAGCGCACCGCGCTGGCCTGGAAGAACCTTGCCGACCGGAAGGAAGACCGGGTCGAATCGTTGATGGAGCGCTTCACGCGCCTGCGGGTCGATCCGTCCCTGAGCGTGAAGGCCAAGCTGCGCAGGCGCTTGCGGCTGCTTGCCCGGCGCCTTGCCGGCAAGCCGGTGGACCTGGGGGCGGTGGAGATCGTCCGGTTCTCGCCCTACTTCGACCGCGAGTGGTACCTGAAGACCTACCCCGACGTCGCATCGGCCGGCACGGACCCCGCGGAGCACTACGTCACCCACGGCGCGGCCGAAGGGCGCCAACCCGGCCCATGGTTCTCGGGCACCGAATACGCGGCGCGCTACGGGGACGCGGCGGGCTTCAATCCGCTGATTCACTACACGCTGGTGGGTGCGCGAGAAGGCCGGCGCGCCGGCCTGCTCGGCAGCGACGACACCGAGCCGCCCCCCATTCCTGCGTTGCCCAGCCGGGTGTTCTCGATCTTCTACGTTTCGGGCGAGGCGGACACGCCCGGCCACCTGTACCGTGTCGCGCGCTACATCGAGGCGGCGCGGATGAACGGCGTGCCGGCGGAATGGGTGCGGCAGGAAGAGCTGGAGGCGCGGCTCGAGCTGACGTCGCGGCACGACGTGATGATTCTCTGGCGCACCCAGTGGAGCCCGGTGCTCGAAAAAG
Organism: Variovorax sp. 01N425; assembly: GCF_056399465.1. Taxonomy (NCBI): domain Bacteria; kingdom Pseudomonadati; phylum Pseudomonadota; class Betaproteobacteria; order Burkholderiales; family Comamonadaceae; genus Variovorax; species Variovorax sp. 01N425. The sequence goes on from NZ_JBFTRJ010000021.1 coordinate 61,263, forward strand.
CCATCGGGCTGATGCATGCGCAAGGCAAGAAGGTGGTGTTCGACATCGACGACCTGATGATCGAACCCGACCTGGCCGACACCAAGGTGATCGACGGCATCCGCTCCAACGCCCATCCGGAGGCCGCGGTGCGCGAGCTCTTCGCCAGTGTGCGCCGCGCCATGCTCGCAGCCGATGTCTGCATTGCCAGCACCCAGGAGCTGGCCTATCACATGCGCTGGGCGGGCAAGTCCACCCATGTGCTGTTCAACGGCTTCGACGACCAGACCTTCGAGCTCTCCAGGCGCAGCGCCCGGCAGTGGCGCAGCGCGCGGACCGACAACCTGGTGCGCATCGGCTATGCCGGCGGCTCGCGAACGCACCAGCGCGACCTGGGCCTGGCCATCGAGGCGATCGCGCGCGTACTGCGCGAGAACGAGCTGTGCCGGCTGGTGCTCTTCCAGACCGAATCGGGCATGCGCCTGGTCGACGTGGAGGAATACCCGGTGATGGCCGGCCTGGCGCACCGCATCGAATGGCGGCCCTTCCAGACCCTGGAGACGCTGCCGCGCGAAATTGCGCGCTTCGACATCAACATCGCGCCGCTGGAATTCGGCAACCCCTTCTGCGAGGCCAAGAGCGAACTGAAGTTCTTCGAGGCCGCGCTGGTCGACGTGCCGACCATCGCATCGCCGACCGGCCCGTTCACGCGGGCCATCGAGCATGGCGTGTCGGGCTTCCTGGCCGCGAGCGCCGATGACTGGTACCACCATCTGTCGACCCTGGCGTCGGATCCGGCGCTGAGGGCCAGCGTCGGCTCGGCCGCGTTCCTGCGCGCGATGGCCTCGTACGGGCCGCTGCAGCGGGCCACGCAGTTCGGCCGCGTGCTCGACCAGCTGCAAGGCGATGCGCTGGCCGCGCGGGCCTTTGCGCTCGATGCGCGCGTGCGCGCGGCGCCGATTCCGCGGCCCCAGCTGATGCCGCTGGAAGTGCTGTTCGAGCACCGGGCCGACGAGGCCGAGCTTGCGGACGTCACGGTCGCCATTCCGCTCTACAACTACGAGCAGTTCATCGTCGAGGCGCTGGAATCCGTGCGCGCCCAGACGCTGGCGGTGCTGGACCTGGTGGTGGTGGACGACTGTTCGACCGACGGCTCGCTGGACGCCGTGCTGGCATGGGCCCGGCAGCACGCCAGGCGCTTCAACCGCGTGGTGGTCGCGCGGCATGAGGCCAACAGCGGCCTGGGCCTCACGCGCAATGCGGGCTTCCACCTCGCGGACAGTCCCTACGTGCTGCCGCTGGATGCCGACAACCGGCTGCGCCCGAAATGCTGCGAAGAGCTGCGCCGCGCCATCCGCGCCGAGCGCGTGGCCTTCGCCTACCCGACCATCCAGCACTTCGGCGCCTCCAGCGCGCTGCTCGGCGATGCCTCCTACGAGCCGCAGCGCTTCGTGGCCGGCAACTACATCGACGCGATGGCGCTGGTCTCGAAGGAGGCGTGGGCGATCGTCGGCGGCTACAACCACGTTCGCCACGGCTGGGAGGACTTCGACTTCTGGTGCCGGCTCGCGGAGCAGGGCCAGCGCGGCGTGCGGGAGCCGCAAACGCTCGCGGACTACCGCGTGCATGCGAGCTCGATGCTCAGGGCCGAGACCACGGTCCCGCAGAATTACCAGCGGCTGATCGAGAACTTCAAGGCTCAGCATCCCTGGGTGTCGCTCATTGACGAGCGGCTCGCGCGCAAGCCGCCGGCGCTGCAGGTGGCGCTGAGCGACGGCGGCGCGAAGTCGCGGCTCCAGGCACTGCTGCCGATTCTTCGCTGCCCGAAGACCGGGCTCAAGCTGACGGCCGACGCGGCAAGCGGCGCACTGGCGACCGTGGACGGCTGGCGGCGCTGGCCCGTCGTCCAGGGCCGGCCGGTTCTTTGCGAGGACATCGGCGAGCCCGAGGTCAAGCCCGCCGACCACGTCAGCAACCCGCTGCCGCCCGAGGCCCTGAAGCTCGCCAAGAGCACCAAGGGCTGGGTGCTGAATCTCAGCGGCGGAGGCTCGCAGGAAAAGATCGAGAACGTGGTCGAGGTCGAATACTGCCTGTTCAGGCACACCGACGTGGTCGCCGATGCCCACGTGCTGCCGTTCGACGACGCGGTCTTCGACGCCGTGATCGTCATGAACGCCTTCGAGCACTACCGCGAACCGCAGAAGGTGGCGGCGGAACTGCTTCGGGTGCTCAAGCCCGGTGGCCGCATCCTGGTGCGCACCGCCTTCATGCAGCCGCTGCACGAGCGGCCCTGGCATTTCTTCAACTGCACCCGCTACGGGCTGGAGCAGTGGTTCCGAGAGTTCGAGGCCGAGCGCGTGCGGGTGTCGGAGAATTTCGCGCCGAACCACTCCGTCAGCTGGCTGGCGTCGGAGTGCGAGCAGGCGCTGCGCGCCAACGTGTCCGACGAAGCCGCGGAGCGCTTCCGGGAGGCCCCCGCGGGCGAGCTGGTGGACCTGTGGCGCGATCCGTCGCTGCGCGATACGCCGCTGTGGACCGACTTCGAGAAGCTGCCCCAGTCGGTGCAGGAAGTTGGCGCCGCGGGCTTCGAGTATCTCGGCCGGAAACCCGCGGTGGCCAGGGCGGGCGCGAACGGCTGCTGAGGCTGCGGCCTCAGCGCGCGCGGATCATCGTGCCGTAGGCCTGGTCGGTCAGGATCTCGAGCAGCATCGCGTGCGGCACGCGGCCGTCGATGATGTGCACCGCGTTCACGCCGCTCTTGGCCGCATCGAGCGCGCCCTCGATCTTGGGCAGCATGCCGCCCGAGATGGTGCCGTCGGCAAACAGGTCGTCGATCTCGCGCGCGCTCAGGTTGGTGAGCAGATTGCCGTCCTTGTCGAGCACGCCGGGCGTGTTGGTCAGGAGCATGAGCTTCTCGGCCTTGAGCACGGTGGCGAGCTTGCCGGCCACCACGTCGGCATTGATGTTGTAGCTCTCGTTCTCCTCGCCGAAGCCGATCGGGCTCACCACGGGAATGAAGGCGTCGTCCTGCAGCGCCTTGACCACGCTGGGGTCGATGGAGACGATGTCGCCCACCTGGCCCACGTCGTGGTGCAGGTTGGGGTCGGCGCGGTCCGCCATCTTGAGCTTCTGCGCGCGGATCATGCCGCCGTCGCGCCCGGTCAGGCCCACGGCCTTGCCGCCGGCCTGGTTGATCAGGCCCACGATGTCCTGCTGCACCTCGCCGGCCAGCACCCATTCGACCACCTCCATGGTCTCGGCATCGGTCACGCGCATGCCCTGGATGAAGCTGCCCTTCTTGCCCAGGCGGTTGAGCGCCGCCTCGATCTGCGGGCCGCCGCCATGCACCACCACCGGGTTCATGCCGACCAGCTTGAGCAGCACCACGTCTTCCGCGAAGTCGGCCTGCAGGGCCGGATCGGTCATGGCATTGCCGCCGTACTTGATGACGATGGTCTTGCCGTGGAACTTGCGGATGTACGGCAGCGCCTGGGCCAGGATCTCGGCCTTGTCGCGCGGGGGAATGTTGAGGACGGGATCGGTCATGGGCGGGCAGGCTCCAAAACGGTGGGGACGATGGAAAGAATGAATTCTTGCAGCAGGGAAGCCGTCACGGGCGCAGCCAGCGCGGCACCTTGAATCGCACGATCATCAGGTAGGCGCCCACGTAGGTCGTGACGAACAGCAGGCAGAACAGCATCAGCACGATGGTGTTGTTCCAGAACAGCACCGCCGGCACCACCGACAGCGCGGCAAACATCCAGAGGTAGGGCGAGGTCCGGTTGTTGCGGGCGAGCAGTTGGCGCGCCTCGTCGTCCGCGAAGGCCACGCGCACGATGCGCCGGAAGATCAGCTGGTGGAAGTGCAGCGCGTCGGCGGTGCCGGGCGACTGCCCGCGCGCGAGCTTGCGGTAGATGGAGAACAGCGTCTCCCACACCGGGTAGATCAGCAGCAGCATCGGAAACCACGGCGAGACGACGCGGTGCCGCTGCACCAGCGTCACGCAGGCCAGCGCAATCACCATGCCCCAGACGTAGGCGCCGCCGTCGCCGGCAAAGATCTTGCCGCGCGGATAGTTCCAGATCAGGAAGCCGATGGTGGCGCCGACCAGGCAGACCATCATGGCCGCGAGCTGGCGGTCGCCCACCTGCAGCGCCACGTGCGAAACGGCCAGGCACACCAGCACCGCCACCGTGCCGGCCAGCCCGTTGTAGCCGTCGATGATGTTGAAGGCATGCGGCAGCCCGCCGATGGCCAGGGCCGCGAACAGCACGGCGCCGTACGGCACCAGGGCCAGCCAGCCGTCGACCGCCTCGATGCCGGTGCGCGACAGGCCCAGGCCCAGCACCCAGCACGCGAGCAGCGCGGAGCCGATGGTGAGCGCCAGCCTGTAGCGCACCTTGACGTTCTGCGTCACGTCTTCGACGATGCCGCCGAGCACCGCCGGCGCAATGCACAGCAGCGTGAGCATCGAGGTCTTGAGCGGCCAGGAGACGTTGAACGGGTCGGTGCCGGTGATGCCGGAGGCCAGCCAGGCCGCGCCCATGCCCAGCAGGATGCCCGCTCCCCCGAGCCGCGGCACGTGGCCCTTGTGGAAGCGCTGGGGCATGTCGGCGCCGTAGAGCCGGGCGTGCCTGCGCGCGCGGCGCATGAACACCTGGACCCCGAAGGCCGAGACGAAGAAACTGATGACGATCAGAGCAATCATGTGTGGGTGTTGGGGAACCCTAGAATTCCCGAGCGAAATTAGACCATGCCAGCGCCCCCTTCCCCTTCTTCCCCCCCGATCACCATTTCGATCGTCAGCCACGGCCAGCTCGCGCTGGTGCGCCCGCTGCTCGAGCAGCTGGACCGTTTCTGCCGCAGCTCGACCGCCAAGGTGGTGCTCACGCTCAACATCCCCGAACCCGACGTGCTGGCCGGCCTGGAATGGGGTTTTGCGGTCGAGCGGATCGAAAACACGAGCCCCAAGGGCTTTGGCGCCAACCACAACCAGGCCTTCGGGCACTGCGATACGCCGTGGTTCCTGGTGCTCAACCCCGACATCCGCCTGGACGGCGACGTGCTGGCGCCGCTGGTCGCGCAGGCCGCGCCTGACGCCGGCCTGCTGACGCCGCGCATCCTGGAGCCCGGCCGCAGCGCGCCCGAGCAGCACCGCGCCGTCATCACGCCGCTCGAGATCCTCACGCGCCGCAAGCCGGGGTACGTGCGCCCGGCGGTGCCGGACTGGATTCCGGGCCTGTTCATGCTGTTCCGCAGCCAGGCCTACCGCCAGATCGGGGGCTTCGACGAGCGCTTCTTCATGTACGGCGAAGACTTCGACATCTGCGCCCGGACCCAGTTGGCGGGCTGGAAGCTGCAGGTGGGCGAAGACCTGCTCGCGCGCCACGAGGCCCAGCGCGCCAGCCGCAGCAGCAGGAAGCACCTCTACTGGCACGTGACCAGCCTGCTCAAGGTGTGGACCTCGGGCGCGTTCTGGCGCTACCTGCGGACCCGCTCCCGCGGGACCTGAAAAAAGCCGCTCCCGCGTTTGCGCAGACAATCCGGGGCCGGGAAGCCAGCAGAAACCGCAGGCGCCGTCCCCTCCCAACCACGACGATGACGACCACGAGCAGCCCGACAGCCCCGCAGGAACACGCCCACCTGCTCCATCCCAAGTACCGACCCGACATCGACGGCCTGCGCGCCGTCGCGGTGCTCTCCGTGCTCGGCTACCACGCGTTCCCGCAGTGGATCAAGGGCGGCTTCATCGGGGTCGACATCTTCTTCGTCATCTCGGGCTTCCTGATCACCACGATCATCCTGGGCAGCTTCGAGGGCGACGGGTTCAGCTACCGCGAGTTCTACGCGCGCCGCGTGAAGCGCATCTTTCCGGCGCTGGTGCTGGTGCTGGCCGCGACCTTCGCCTTCGGCTGGTGGGCGCTGCTGCCGCACGAGTGGGAGCAGCTCGGCAAGCACGTGGCCGCGGGCGCCGGCTTCGTCTCGAACTTCGCCTTCTGGAGCGAGGCCGGCTACTTCGACAACGCGGCCGAGACCAAGCCGCTGCTGCACCTGTGGTCGCTGGCCATCGAGGAGCAGTTCTACATCTTCTGGCCCGTGCTGCTGGGCCTGGCGTGGAAGCGCAAGTGGCGCGTGCTCACGGTGGTGGGCGCGGTGGCGGCCCTGTCGTTCCTGCTCAACGTCGCGACCATCCACAGCCACCGGGAGGCCGCGTTCTATTCGCCGCTGTCGCGCTTCTGGGAGCTGATGATCGGCGGCATGCTGGCGTACATGCGGCTGCACCGTCCGCTGCCCAAGCCGGGCTGGGGCCGCCATGCGCAGTCGATTGCCGGTCTGGTGCTGATCGGCCTGGGCCTTGCATTCATCCGCGGCGGCAAGGCGTTTCCGGGGTTCTGGGCCATCCTGCCCACGCTGGGCGCCTTCTATTGCATTGCGGCCGGCCCGACCGGCGTGCTCAACCGCTACGTGCTCGCCTCCAGGCCGATGGTGTGGGTCGGCCTCATCAGCTATCCGCTGTACCTCTGGCACTGGCCGCTGCTGGTGTATGCGCGCATCGTCGAGGGCGAACTGCCCTCCAACGGCCTGCGCGCGCTGATGCTGCTGGCGGCCGTCGTGCTGGCCTGGCTGACCTACCGCTTTGTCGAGCGCGGCATGCGCCGCAGCGAGAGCAGCACCGTGATCTCGGTGCTGGTGGCGCTGATGGTGGGCTTCGTGGTGCTGGGCACGCTGGCGGCCACGCGCTACTACGTCGGGCGGCACAGCGACCCCTACTTCAACAAGACGGCCGCGGCCGCCAAGGACTGGGGCTACCCGGACGGGCTCAGCCCGATCAAGGTCGATGGCGAGGTGCTCCAGCAGATCGGCCACGGCAAGCGCCGCGTGCTGCTTTTCGGCGACAGCCACATCGAGCAATACGGCCCGCGCGCCGTGGAGCTGAACAAGATCGCGCCCGACACCCTCGATTCGCTCTCCTTCGCCACCTGGGGCGCCTGCCCGCCCATTCCCAACGTGGTCGACGAAAAGAACAACCTCTGCGGCGAGCGCCGCGACGGCGCCATGCGCCTGGCCATCAGCGACAAGTTCGACGCAGTGGTGTTCGGCGGCTGCTGGAACTGCTACTTCTCGGAAACCGGCAAGCCCGATGCGGCAACCGCCGAAATGGACCGCTACTACTACTCCGACGGCAAGACCAAGCACCGCTTCTTGGGGGGCGGCGGCGTGGACCTTGCGCTCAACATGCTCGAGGCGGTGATGACCAACCTTGCCAAGCACAAGCAGGTTTATCTGGTGCTGGACAATCCTGTGGGGGAAGGCTTTGGGCCCGAAGAATTCATCAAGGGAGGCCGGCTCGGAGACATGAAAGTGGCGCGCATGTCGCCTACTGCTCCCTGGCCGGCGGCACAGAAGCAATTGCACGAACGCATGCGCCAGATTGCCCAGCGAAGCGGTGCCATCGTGATCGACCCGATCCCGACGCTCTGCAAGAACGGCGAATGCACCCGCGCGGATGCCGATGCCACACCGATCTACAAGGACTCCGGCCATTTGCGTGCCGAGTACGTGCGCAAATTCGCCACATACATCGATAAGGCGATGAGTACGCAGAGGCCTCCCGCCGAAGCCCCACGATAGTCGACAAGGCCCCCTCAGGGCGTGGGATCAGCCTCCGTAGATGCGCCGCAAGCGACGAATGCCGGGCAGCCGCGTCATCGCGCCCACGAAGCGCACCATCCCCGGCGTGCTGCGTTGCAGCGCCTGAAGCGTGATCCACAGGCGCAGCTTTGCCTTGCGGCCCACATGGGGATTGGCAAAGACGATGGCCGCATATTCGGCGAGTACCGCACTCATTTCACCGCGGTATTCGGAATCTGTCTTGATTGCCTCAATGGCCTCGTTCACGAAGAACGGATGGAACCGCGGCATCAGCGAGTCGCGCAGGTAGTAGCGGCCGCGTTGATGCTCATCGGGAAACATCTGCAGCAGCTTCTTGAAGTACTTGAAGCGGCTACGGACCATCCGGATGCCGAAGGACGTGCTGGCCGTATGAATGCACCAGACGGTGACGGCCTTGTCCACGAATTGATTGCTGTAGCCCTTGCGAAAAATACGCAGGAAAAGGTCATCGTCCTCATAGCCCATGAACTGAGGGTCGAAGCCGCCCACGGCTTCGAAGGCCTTGCGGCTCACCAAGCTGGCTGAAGGCAGAACGAACATGTCGTAGCGCAACAGGTCGAAGATGCTGCGCTTCGGGTGTTTTGCGTGATCCTTGACAACATCCGTGCGAATCACATTGCCATCGGCATCCGCCTCGAACAAGTCGGCGTAGACATAGCCGAAGAGCTGATCGTCGGGCGGAATGGCGTTGACCAGCGTCTCGATGTGGTTGGGCAGGTAGAAGTCATCCTGATCCAGGAAGCAGAGGTACTCGGACGTGGACGCGGCGACGCCGGCATTGCGCGCCGAACCCTGCCCTCCGTTCTCCTTGTCCAGGATGCGGAACGGATAGCGTTTCGCAAGCGCGTCGAGCGCCGCGCGCTCCTCGGGCCGGGAGCCATCGTTGACGACGATCACCTCGTTCGCGGGCACCGACTGCTCGAACACGCTGCGGACAGAACGCTCGATGAAGTCCGCCCCGTTGTAGAACGGAATGATCACCACCACACTGGGCGGAGCGCCCGGAGTGCCGGCGATGGAAACAGGAGGTGAATTCGTGGTGGTCATTGTTTTTGTGGGAGTGACGCGATTCGCTTGGGCGCAAGCCTACACAGATTCGAAGAGGTCGCGCACCACGCCCCGGAAGCCACGGCCAAACTTGTCGTAGCGGCCGGTCATGGCTTCGCGAAAAATGGGCAGGCATCGGGCGAGCCGTGATGCCGGCAAGGCTGCGCGGAAGCGCTGGTGCTCGATCTTGCTGCGCACCCTGTCGAGAATCTCCGGCGAAACCCGGCCTCCGATCTTCTGCAGCCGCGCAAGGAGCAGTTCGGCCTTGATGGCCCGCTCCACATGCGTGTTGCCCCTGGAAGCCAGTGCCTTGCGCACCTTGGCTTCGAAAGTGTCGCGCCGGGCCCCGATCTGGTTCGATTCGTGCTGGCGATAGTCGATGAGCGGCTGCTCCAGCAGGTCGACCCGGCCAATGGCCGACGCGATGATGCCCAGCCACTCGTCGTGCACCCATTCGACGGGCAGAGGCAGGGCATGCTCGAGCAGCGAACGGCGAAACACCGTGGTCGCGCCGGTCACGAGGTTGCGCCGCAGGAACACATCGAAAGCGTTGCCGCCGTGGACGCGCTCGATCTCCGAGGGGGTGACTTCGAGCGCATGGAACAGCGTATCGCCGATGTCGCGCCGCTCGGCATCGACGAGGCGCGCATCGGTGTGCAGAAGCAGAAGATTCGGATCGCTCTCGAAAAGCGGCGCCATCTGCGCGAGGCGCTCGGGGAGCCAGATGTCGTCCTGGTCGCTGAGCGCAATCAGTTCGCTGGTGCAGGCCCCGATGGCCTGCTCGAAGTTCTTGACCACGCGCAGCGCGGGCCGGTTCTCGAAGATGCGCAGGGCCACGGGGTGCCCCGGCTGTTCGGCCGCGCACTCGGCCACCGCAGCCCGCACCACCTCCACCGAGCCGTCGGTCGACGCATCGTCGGACAGCACGATCTCCGCCGGCGGCAGGGTCTGCAGGCAGATGCTGCGCACCTGCTCGCGCAGGAAACGCGCGCCGTTGTGGGTGCAAAGGGCGACGGAGATCTCGGGGGAAGGGGGGATGCTCATGGCTTGCTCGTCTTGCGAGCGGTTATCAATGTGGCGAGGCGATGGGATGCGGTTTCAACGGTTCCTGGAGCCTCCAGCGCGGGGGCCGGTAAAATTATCCCTTTCTTCACTCCCGAACAAGAAAATGCGCGCCCTCTCAATTGTGCTATTGGGGCGCGCAGAATCCCGGATCCGACCGGCATCGCAGCAGGCAACATCCAAGCCAGGTGCATGTTTGTGAGGCCTGGGCGGAACTGTCACTGCAATATCATCACCAATGCGCAGCGCACTGGGCCCGCGTCCAGGCCCGCGGTATTGGCCAGATCGGCAAGTCCAGCAGGGGACCCTTTCTCGGCGGATATCGCCATACCCATTGAAAGAGAAACATCGATTGACGAACATCGGCAACGAGGAACTGGTGCTCATTGAAGCCCAGTGTCGAGAACATCCGGGCGAAAACGGCTTCGCGCGCCTGGCAAACACCAACGGGCGCATATGAGCCAAGTCCATTCCAATTTGCACCGCAGCCCATGGTCTGACTGGTGGGAAGGTACCCGCCGCACGGATATCTGGTGGACGCTCGCATGGTTCGACGTGGTGCTGCGCTATCGCCGCTCGATGCTGGGTCCGCTCTGGCTCACGTTGAGCATGGGCGCCATGATCGGCGGCATGGGGCCTCTGTACAGTTCGCTGTTCGGAACGGAACTCTCCAAGTTCTTCCCTCACCTTGCGCTGGGCATCATTTTCTGGGGCTTCTTTTCGAGCGTGGTGACGGAGTCATGCAACGCCTTCGTAGGCTCCTCCAACTACCTCAAGCAAGGCTATTTTCCAATCAGCCTGTTCGTCTGGCGGAGCATTGCGCGAAACCTGATCCAGTTTGCGCATCAGATCGTGCTGTACGTCCCGGTTGCGCTTTGGGCGGGTATTTCCTTGTCCTGGTCTGCGTTGCTGGTCATTCCGGCAATGGCCATCGCCATTGTCAATGCCCACGCCCTTGGACTGCTGCTCGGGCTCATCTGCACCCGCTTCCGCGACGTCACCCAGATCGTGAGCAGCGTCATGCAGATGCTCATGTTCCTGACCCCTGTATTCTGGCTGCCCGAGAGTCTTCCGGACCGCGCCAAGTACATCCTGTGGAACCCGTTTGCCCAGATGCTCGACCTGCTGCGCACGCCGCTGATGGGGGGGGTTGCCGCTGCGCACAGTTGGCTCGGCATCCTGGGATGGTCTGCCCTGACTCTTATCGGCTCCGCAATCTTGTTCTCCAGATACCGCCGACGCGTTGTCTACTGGCTCTGATACATGGCTTCCATTTCCCTCAAAAACGTTGCCGTCAACTTTCCGATCTATGGCGCTGGTGCAGCGTCATTGAAGAAAACACTTGCGGCTTCCGTCACCGGCGGCAGGTTTGGCAAGGAGACCGGCGTCACCGTCGTTCAGGCGCTGAGCGACATCAACCTCGAGCTGAAGAGCGGAGACCGCCTGGGGCTGATCGGGCACAACGGGGCGGGCAAATCGACCCTGCTGCGTACGCTGGCCGGCGTTTACGAGCCCTCCGCCGGCGAATTCAAGCGCGAGGGAACGGTATCGAGCCTGATCGATCCGTCGCTCGGCATCGAGGCCGACGCGACCGGCATCGAGAACATCATGCTGCGCGGACTCGTCATGGGACTGAGCAAGAAGGAGATCGACGCACGGATCCCGGAGATTTGCGAATTCAGCGGCCTCGGGCAGTACGTGAACATGCCTGTGCGCACCTATTCCACCGGGATGATGATGCGGCTCGCCTTTTCGATCTCCACCAGCGTCGAGGCCGACATTCTCCTGATGGACGAATGGCTCTCGGTGGGCGATGCCGACTTCACCGAAAAGGCGGAAAAGCGCATGCGGGACGTGGTTTCCAAGTCGGGCATCCTGGTCCTGGCCTCGCATTCGCCGGCGTTGATCGCGAAGGAATGCAACATGGTGGTCAAGCTGAGCCATGGGCGGCTCGAGCCCGCCGAGCTTTCCGTGCTGGCCGACGCAACGGAACTGGACGACCGGCCTTAGACCTGTGCCGCGGGCGCCTTGGCCGGCAGGGCTCCGGCCCATGTGTCCAATCTCTCTCTTCCAAGGCAGAATTCAAGCGTCTGCAGCACGTATCGGCATTCGACGTGCAAAGTTGTGCGCTTTCCTTGAACAAAGAGAGAGGGTTTCATGAAGAAGCATGCTGTTGTTACGGGCATCACCGGGCAAGATGGCGCCTACCTGGCCGAGCTTCTGCTCGCCAAGGGCTATGTTGTCTATGGCGCCTACCGCCGCACCAGTTCGGTGAACTTCTGGCGCATCGAAGAGCTTGGAATCCAGCACAACCCCGATCTTCATCTGGTCGAATACGACCTTACCGACCTTGGCAGCTCGATCACGCTGATCCGCGACGCAGCGCCGGACGAGGTCTACAACCTCGCAGCCCAGAGCTTCGTCGGCGTCAGCTTCAATCAGCCCATCGCCACCGCGCAGATCACCGGCCTGGGTACGCTGCATCTGCTGGAAGCCATCCGGCTGGTCAACCCCAAGATCCGCTTCTATCAAGCCTCGACATCCGAGATGTTCGGCAAGGTCCAAGCCATCCCGCAGACCGAGGAAACGCCCTTCTATCCGCGCAGCCCCTATGGCGTTGCAAAGCTCTACGCCCACTGGATGACGATCAACTACCGCGAGAGCTACAACATCTTCGGTTGCAGCGGCATCCTCTTCAATCATGAAAGCCCCCTGAGAGGCCGGGAATTCGTCACCCGCAAGATCACCGACGGGGTTGCGAAGATCAAGCTCGGCAAACTGGACGTGCTGGAACTCGGCAATCTCGATGCCAAGCGCGACTGGGGCTTTGCGAAGGAATACGTCGAGGGCATGTGGCGCATGCTGCAGGCAGAAGAACCCGACACCTACGTGCTCGCAACGAATCGCACGGAGACCGTGCGCGAGTTCGTTGCCATGGCATTCATGAGCGCCGGCATGGCCATCGAATTCAGGGGCACCGGCGATTCGGAGTCCGCGGTCGACACGGCCACCGGTAAGACCGTGATGCGCATCAATCCGGCGTTCTATCGCCCGGCCGAAGTGGAACTCTTGATCGGCAATCCCGCCAAGGCCAAGGCCAAGCTTGGCTGGGAACCTGCGACCACTCTCGAGCAGCTGTGCCAGTTGATGGTCGAGGCTGACCTTCGGCGAAACGCCCAGGGCCAGTCGTTTTGAGGATATTGCTGACCGGCGCCGAAGGATTCACCGGCCAGGTATTTGCCAAGCGAGCTGTTGCGGCTGGCCACGCCGTCATTGCACTTCAGTCCGACCTGACGCATCGCGAGGCCCTGCACCAGGAAGTGTTGGCGCTTGCGCCCGACGCCGTGGTGCACCTGGCAGCCATCAGTTTTGTGGGGCACGCCAACGAGGCAGCGTTCTACGCAGTCAATGTGGTCGGGACCACCCATCTGCTGGACGCGCTGGTGCAACTGCCTGCCAGGCCTGCCCGTGTTCTCCTGGCCAGCAGCGCCAATGTTTACGGCAACACGGCCCAATCGCCCATCACCGAAAGCCAGCCGCCGGCGCCCATCAACCACTATGGCATGAGCAAGCTCGCCATGGAATTCATGGCGAGGACCTACAACGAGCAGTTGAACCTGGTGGTCGCGCGCCCCTTCAACTACACCGGGCCCGGACAGGACGCTCATTTTCTGATCCCCAAACTTGCCGCGCACTTTGCCTCGCGTGCGCCGTCGATCGAGTTGGGCAATCTGGATGTCGAGCGCGAGTTCAACGATGTGCAGATGGTCTGCGATGCCTACCTGCTGCTGCTCGCACATGGAGAGCCGGGCGAGACGTACAACATCTGCTCGGGACGGCCGTATGCGCTGCGCCGGATCATCGAGACATTTGCACGGATGACTTCGCATGATCTGCGCATCGAGATCAATCCAGCCTTTATCAGGGCGAATGAAGTGCGCCGCTTATGTGGTGACCCGCAGAAGCTCCAAGCGCTCTTCTCCGAGCAGGGCGTCGCGCTGCATGAACCTTCGCTGGAAGAGACGCTGAAACACGTGTTGCTTGCCAAGCAAGATTAGCCGAGCTGCAGCGCGCGGAGAATCGCTTCGGTCTGGTGCTGCCAGCCAAACTTCAAGAGCGCATCACGCCGAGCCTCCGCCGCCATTACCTCATAAGCCTCGCCGCGATCCAAAGCTCGCAGAATCGTCTCGGTCCATTCGTGTGCTTTGGCCAGGTACCCGTTCTCACCGTCGCGAATTGCTCGTCGGTAAGTGAAGCTCGGGGAAGCGATGCTCAAAGTGCCAACGCTGGCAGCCTCGAAATACTTCAACTCGGACTTGCAGTCGGTGAAGGCATTCGATTGCAACGGCATGAGATTGAACTCAACGGTCCCGAGCAGGCGTTGCAAATTCACATAGTCTTGAAAGGGTTGCCGACTGATGCGGTGAGAAAATTCGCGCATCACAGGACCATGGTCGATGTAGCCGACGACCATGACTTCCACATCTGGCCGCTCGGCCAGCACCTCGGCCAGCGCGGGCTCGACGATCGCATAGTCGAGGCGATGAGACGGCGAGCCGCTGAAGTAGCCAAGGCATACCTTGCCGTCGCCGACAAAGCGCGCGCGCTCCTTCTCGGCAAAGATCCTTTCTGCAAGCTCGAGTTGCTCCTTATTCATGAAATTCGGCACGACGAACACCGGAAGGCCCGAGTAGTTAGCAAGTTTCCGCGCGAGAAACTCGTTGGTCGTTATGGCGCCATCGCACATCTTCAATGTTTGCCCCATGCGGGCAATCATTGCAAACCAGTCGTCCCACAGACCCTTTCTCGTCACGTCGACGCCTAGGGTGGCAACTACGAGATGGGCGTAGTCGGTATCGAACACCAGATCATCTATGTCGAACAACACGCGTTTTCGGCGCGCACGAAACTTGGTGATCAGTCCGTTGACCTCATGGCAGTAGCGCGAACGACAGATAACCAGTATGTCCGCCGCGTCGGCGATTTCGTCGAAACGCTCTCGGTCAGACAAGAAGAAATAGCTCGCCGAGACGTTCCCTGTCTCGCACCCGTTCAGCACCTGAGCCATGTTGTAGGCGCGATAGCGAAACGTGCTGTTGTTCGGCTCCTCGTAGAAGTAAGCAACGCGCACCTCACGTCGATGCAGCATTGCCAGCCGCTCCGAAAGAGGCTGAAGCCAAGGGTCCGCGTACGGAACGAGGGGAGTCGCCAGTTCAAACATCAGCGTGCCGTCGTGAGCAACTCGAGGATAGGCTCGAACGATTGAGTCCAGTCCGCGCCCAGCCCGTTGGCCGCGAAATTGCGCGCGCGTGTTTCCTTGTCTTCCGCAAGCGCCACCCCAGCGCGAAGCGCATCGAGCGCGGCCTCTGTATTCAGTTCGGCGCAAATGATGTTGCGCGAATAGTTGGACAAATCCTGCTTGTTGGCGAACTTGTTGGTCACCACGACCGCGCCGCTGGCCGCCAAGTCGAGCGGCGGATAGCTGGGGTGCGGCGTGTACATCAAACAGAGCCCGAGATCGACCGTTCCTACAAGATCAGCATAGGCTTCCCAGTCGAGCCCTTCGCAGCGTTCGGGCACATAGCCATTGCCGAAGGCCACGTTCGGGATGTGCTTGCCGACCAGAAGAAGGTCCCAGCGCTCGATATCAAGAATCCCCTCGTTCACGGCCCTCTCGATGATGTCAAGCCCAACATAAAAAAGATTGCGCAGATTGTTTGGCCGCGCGTAGAAGAAGAACTTCTTCTTGCCGCCCGGCTCCCGCTGGCGCTCGTGAAACAGCGTCTTCGGAAACGCTGGTTCGAACCAACTCCCGTTGTGTTTCAGGTTGTCCAAGCCACTCGCGATCAGATGGTCATACAGGAGCCGCGTATTGACGACGAATCGGATGTCCTGGTTACTCAGGATTCGTTCGCAATGAACTCGATCATCCCCGAATGGATAGAACATCCGTTCGTCCTCCTGAAGGAGGTAGATGATCGAAGCAGGGGGCACACTGGTCAGCGTTGCGGCGGTCGTCCACCACGAGGTGGTGATAAATGTCTCGTCGGGGTGGATATCCAGGCCCGCGACCTCTGCGTTGTTCTGGGGCGTCGTGCAATCCCAGGCCGAGGGAGAAAATGCAAACTGAATCTCGTGTGTCAGTTGGATTCCGTACGCACTCAAGATTTGCGCAGCGTTGGAAGCTGATGGTATTTGGGTGCGTGTCACGATCCGCAAAGTGGCATTCATTCGATTTGCCAGCTGTGCAGCCAGCAACAACGCTGTCCCCACTCCACCAAACAAACTTTCCCTGCCAATGCTGTCGGTCACCAAGCTCACCCTTCGGATAGACGTCTTGGGAATAAGATAAGTCTCCAACGGCTGAGTGGTCTGAAAACGTTCGCGAACGACCTTGCTCGCAGCCGGCGGGTGATTGTCTGTGTTGACGGCAATATCCATCAGGTGACTTTGCACTACAGGATCGGCAGGGGCCACTTCGTCGAAGACCGCGGGATTGACAGGGGCCACTTCGTTGAAGATTGGGCGCCCCGCAATCGCGGCATCTATCTTGGTGCGAATGAGCCGCGCCACAGCAACCGTGCCGTGCTCATTCCAAAACGCCACAAGCCGCCTCCATCGCTCATTCATCGCTACTTCCTTGCTTTTTTAGATTTCAACCGAAAGAGACAGGGACTAGTGCCGACCAGCTCTTCTTCTCCATTCACGTGCCGGGCCGATCGAGGCCCCTCTTGGCAATATCTTCGATCCAACGCCCCCTCCTATCTCACGAGTCGAAGAAACTCTTCCGAAAAGCGGGAGATGGTGAATTTTTCTTCGTAGACTTTGCGCGCCTGAAGCCCGATGTCGCGCATCTTGGCCCGATCTCGGAAGGCCGCTAGCAATTGTTCTGCCAGTGAATTCACATCATCTGCTTCGAAGAGAAGACAAGACTTGTCGTGCTCCAGCACCTCCGCAATACCGACATGTGGATTGATGATCGACGGCTTGGCGAGCATTGCACCTTCAACGGCGACCAGTGAAAAAGCTTCGTCGCGCGAGCAGCAGACGACCGCATCCGCGCCGGCCAGTAGCCCGAGCAGTTCACCGTGGTCCACCAGGCCCAGATATTCGATCTCCGGGGCAGCCTCCATCCGCTTGTACACGTCCGACCAATAGGGGATGTTCTGTTCGGGGAGCCTGCCAGTTATCAAGAATCGGCAGGAAGCACGTACGTCTTCCGGCAACAGAAGGATCGCGTCGACGAACAGGTCTTGTCCTTTGCGACTTTCGAGCGTTCCCGCAAGCACAAAGGTACATCGGTCGGGCAGTGGCTTCTTTTGAATCTCGCCACTGCGATCCGGGATCCCGTTATAGACCACATCAGCTCGAAAACCGGCAGGCAGATAATCGCGAGCGTACTCGCTGACGCAAAGCAACCGCACGCGCGTACTGTCGAGCTCAGGTTCAGCCGCCAGTTCGACTTCGAGCGCCTGTCCTTCGTGCAACCACCAGATCACGTCCAGGTTGTCGATAGCTTCGAGCTGCCGAACGACGCCGCTCATTGCCATCGTATTGACAACGACTACATCAAAATTTCTTGCGAAACGCTCGAACAGAAAATGCCCGTCGCGAAGCGACTGATCCACGATCACTACCACGCCTGCCTGCTCCAACTCCTTTCGCATCGGTCCATCCGCTGGGGCCACCACGACAGGGAAACCGCCACCGCGCAGCACTGCAACCGCTGCGCACAGGAGCATGCGAGGCGCCCCGGTCAGCGAAAGTTCGTGCGAGACGAACAAGACGTCCGGGCCCGTGTACGTGGCAGATGCATCAACATGCGATGCAAAAATCTTGTAGTTAAACCGGAAATCGCGATAGAGCACCTTTTTCATCGAATCCGTGAAATTCGGATCTCTTGAAACGTAGGCGCCCCAACGCTTCAGCACGAAGATGTCGGCCTTGTATTTAGCGGACTTTGCGCCCCAGGAGTGATTCCCAATGTGATAGAGGACAGCGTACGGCGTGTAGACGCACCGGTACCCCGCCTCCAGAAGCTTGTAGCTCAGGTCCATGTCCGAATGGCCGTCGGGCGTGTTGACTGCATCGAAGCCACCGATACGCCAGAACAATTCGGTCTTGAGCGCGCAGCAGGCGCCCGAAAGGATGGAGACGTTGCGCACGTACTTGTGCATGGAGAGGAACGAATCGTTCGCTTCTCTGGGGACATTGTTGTACGCGGTACCACAAAGGCCTGGCGTCCCCGAAATCATCCCCGCGTACTGAATCGTCTCGTCCTCGTGCAGCAGCTTGGGTGAAACGCCTCCGACATCCGATATGCAGAGGTACTCGATCAGTTTCTCGATCCAGTCGGGCTGGGCGGGCAACACATCGTCGTTGTAGAAGACGATGATTTCGCCCCCGGCTGCTCGCGCCCCTTCATTGCACTTGTCGGAGAAGTTGTACTTCTTATCATATGGGAGGAAGACGATGTGCGGCGAGCTATGAAACTCGCCTTTCAGCTCTTCGGCAAGGGGGCCGTTGCAGACGACCACCACCTCGTAGTTCGGGTAGTCGGTCTTCTCCAGGATCGCATTCAGTGCGAGCTTGAGATTCTTGAAGGAATCCGAAGGAATGACGATCGAGACCTTGGCGGTCGTTGGCACGTCAATACGGGCATAGTTGGCGTGGGGCAGCGGTATCGCTTTCCCCTCGATGCCGCGTCGGGCAAGCGCATCGTCAAGCGCGGCGATGTTGGACTCACGTGCAAAGTCCTTTCCACCGCTTGCCGCCGAACCAGGGATGGAACGCCAAAGATAGAGCACCCGCTCCACGTGCACGATCCTTTTCGCCACCTCGGCCATCCGCAATGCGAGATCGTAATCCTGCGAAAAATCATACTGGCTGCGGAAGCCTCCCAGCGCATCGACCGCATCCTTCTTGTAGACCGTCAGATGTCCGGTCAGCATGGAGTTGAACAGTATCTCGGGCGACCAATCCGGCTTGAATATGAAGTGGGAAAGTTGACGCTCCGATGTGTCGTCGATCTTGCATTCGTCGGTGTAGATGAAATCGACACCCGGATTCTTGTTGATGGCATCCACGATCCAGAAGAACGCATCTCCCGGCAATTCGTCGTCGTGATCCAGCAATGCAATGAATCCGCCTTGGGCCATCTCGAGCGCTGCATTGGACGCTGCGGCGATGCCGCCGTTCTTCTCAAGCACCCGATAACGCACGCGAGGATCGCACGTTGCATACTGCTGCAGGATTTCTCGTTGGTCCGCCGTCGGTGAACAATCGTCCACAGCACACAGCTCCCAATTGTCATAGAACTGCTCCTGTAGCGACTCGATGGCACGACTCAGCCACTGCACCGGTGTTTTATAGACCGGCATAATTACGGAGATCAGGGGCTTTTGCTCGAAGTTCCTAATGGACTCGAAAATCTCGCGAGGGGCCAGTTGCGCCTGTTGGCTGGTGTATATCTGGCGAGCAACATCCTCGAATGGATCGCCGCCCGACGTAGTGTGGTCGTAAGGCACGGGCGAGGCCTTCGACACCAGTTCTTCAGCTTCAACAGCACGGATAGCGCTGCGTACGCCGCCCAGGCCCGATTCGCTCAGCACCTGAATGCCTCGGCGAGCCAGATTTGAGAACCCACCCGCACGTTGAGAGAGCACGGGCAACAGCTTGACCGCGCGCGCGATCCGCCCCTTCTGAAGGCCGGCCCATCGAAGAGGCTTCGTGACACGCCAACTCGTGGAGCCGAATATTTCCTCGACCTGCACCTGGCGCTGCCGCAACGCGCTTTCGAGTGCGCTTGTGTGCGCACGAAGTGTTTGAAGCGACTCGACGAGTTGCTGGGCCTCCCGCGCCCTCTCGCTCAACTTCGCCCTGATCTGGTGAATGTGGTTCTGCGCAACATTCGACCGGATATCTGCGTAGAGAGCCGCCCTCTGGGCGTCGCGCAGTTCTTCGGAGCGTGACGCCAGATCTGTTTGAAGGTCTCGCGTCGAAGCACGAAGTGCCGCGAGTTCATCCTCAGGCAGGGGCTTGACCCTTGACCAAGCGTTATCCGATTGATTGGATTGCCGCGAAGCAGTGCCGTGCAATGCCAACGGACCTGCATCAACAATTGTTTCCTTCCCCGCAATCACGCGCGTACCGAGTCGGTTGTCGGCAGCTGCCTTCTTGCGAATCACGCAGACCGAGTTCAGGAACTCTATCGCATGGATATGCCCGAGCAACTCCTCGTCGAATGCCACACCATACCTTCTGGTGAAGGATTCGAGCAGTGCGGTCCGCGTATCGGGAACGCCCCAGTGCTCGTGGTTGATGACGTCGGCAAGGCGCTTGAAGAATGCCATCGAGGACGCAGGATCGAACAATCCGCCCTCGAACTCGGCCCAATAGGAGCAATGCAGGTCCTCAACGACGAACATGCCTCCGTCCTCAAGACGCGGAAAATAGCGAGCAAAAGAACGGATGATGTCGCCGGATCGGTGCGAGCCGTCGTCAATGACGAGGTCGAACTTCGGCGAATGCGCGGCGATAGCCTCCTCCACTTCATTGGTGTTGGCATCTCCTACGACGACACCGATACGCGGATCACCGTAAATGAGCTGCCGGCACGCCTCGTTGATGTCACACCCGACAATTTTCGTAGCTCTAGGGAAAAATTCGGACCAGATCTCCAGAGATCCGCCGTTCTGGATGCCAATTTCCAGAACCCGCAGGGACTGGTCGACAAGTTCGAAAAACAGCCGCTCATAGATCGAAATGTAGATCGACCATTTGTCCGAAAGCTTGCCTTGGTGCCTGGAATAGAGTGTTGCGAGTGTGCTGCGTGCCATATAGTTGTTTTGTTGATGCGCCGCTCAGCCGAAGCGTCGCTCGAAAAAAGACGTATGGATGGGAATGGGCGTCGCAGAAACGAACTCCCTCGGATTGCTTGCAAGAATCAGGTGGACAAAGCCCGCAATGACTTTCATACGCTTCTAGTCGACCATGGCGAGCAAGTTCAGCGCCAGGACTTCGGCGCTGCCGACAAGCAGGCCCGCAGCAAGAGACGAGCGCCCAGCACTCAATCGGGCTACAGGCCGATAGCGCCGGCTGTTCGCAAATATGAATATCTTTTGAAGCAGCAGCTCGACTCGGGCAATACCTATCCGACCTATCCGAGCCTCAACTGAATACTTCTGCACTGGCAAAGTCGGCGCCAGCTTCGTCTTTGGCCGATAACTGGGGCGCCATGCCGATGGCTGGCCATTGGATATTCAAGGCGGCATCATTCCAGACAATGCTGCGCTCATGCGCCGGCGCATAGTAATCAGTGGTCTTGTACAAGAACTCCGCCGTCTCGCTCAGCACCAGAAACCCGTGCGCAAACCCCTCAGGCACCCACAACTGCCTATGGTTGTCCTCGCTGAGCTCCACCCCCACCCATTTGCCAAAGCTTGGCGACGACCTGCGGATGTCCACCGCCACATCGAACACCGCGCCGCGCACCACGCGCACCAGCTTGCCCTGCGGCTGCTGGATCTGGTAGTGCAGCCCGCGCAGCACGCCCTTGGCCGAGCGCGAATGGTTGTCCTGCACGAACTCGACGTGCCGGCCGACCGCCTCATCGAACGCCTTGCCGTTGAAGCTCTCATAGAAAAAGCCGCGCGCATCGCCGAAGACCTTCGGCTCGATGACCAGCACTTCAGGAATCGCGGTAGGTGTTGCCTTCACGAGCGCACCTCCTCCGCCAGCAAATGGTTCAGATATTTGCCGTAGCCGTTCTTTTGCAGCGGCACGGCAAGCTTTGCCAATTGCTCGCGATCGATGAATCCATTGCGCCACGCAATCTCTTCAGGACACGCAATCTTGAGCCCTTGCCGATGCTCCAGGGTCTGGATGAACTGCGCGGCCTCCAGCAGGCTCTCGTGCGTGCCGGTATCCAGCCAGGCATAGCCGCGCTGCATGATCTGCACGTTGAGCTGGTCCAGGTCGAGGTAGGCTTGGTTGACCGCCGTGATCTCCAGTTCGCCGCGCGCGCTGGGCTTCACGGCCTTGGCGATCTCGACCACCTGGTTGTCATAGAAGTACAGGCCCGTCACGGCATAGCTGCTCTTGGGCTTGACCGGCTTCTCCTCGATGCTGCTGGCCTTGCCCTTGGCATCGAAGGCCACCACGCCGTAGCGCTCGGGGTCATGCACGTGGTAGGCGAAGACGGTGGCGCCGGAGGGCTTCGAATCGGCATCGGCCAAGAGGTGCGCGAAGTCATGGCCGTAGAAGATGTTGTCGCCCAGCACCAGCGCGCTCGGCGAATTGCCTACGAATTTGTCGCCGATGATGAAGGCCTGCGCGAGGCCATCGGGGCTGGGCTGCACCGCGTACTGCAGGTTGATGCCCCACTGGCTGCCATCGCCCAGCAGCTGCTGGAAGCGCGGCGTGTCCTGCGGCGTGCTGATGATCAGGATGTCGCGCATGCCGCCGAGCATGAGCGTGCTGAGCGGGTAGTAGATCATCGGCTTGTCGTACACCGGCAGCAGCTGCTTGCTGAGCGCGAGCGTGGCGGGGTGCAGCCGGGTGCCGGAGCCGCCGGCCAGGATGATGCCTTTGCGTTGCGTGGTCTTCGTGGTCATTGTGTTGTGTTCTCCGCTTCTTGCTTGCTTGCTTCGCTTGTCAAAGGGTCTCGCGCAGCATGCGGGCCACGCCCTGCTGCCAGTGCGGCAGCACCAGGCCGAAGGTGGTCTGCAGCTTGCGCGTGTCCAGGCGCGAGTTGGCGGGGCGCGTCGCGGGCGTGGGGAAGGCGCTGGTGGGCACGGGGTCGACGGCTTCGGGTCCGGCCTTGAGTTCGACGCCGGCCGCCTTGGCCTGCTCGATCACGAAGCGCGCATAACCGTGCCAGGTGGTCTCGCCGCCGGCCACCGCGTGATACAGGCCGGCCTTGGCCGGGTCCTGCAGCGTGGCGCGGATGGCATGCGCCGTGACGTCGGCCAGCAGCTCGGCACCGGTGGGCGCGCCGAACTGGTCGTTGATGACGGTCAGGCGATCGCGCTCCTCGGCGATGCGCAGCATGGTCTTGGCAAAGTTGCCGCCGCGCGCGGCATAGACCCAGCTGGTGCGGAAGATCAGGTGCTTCGCGCAGTGCCTGGCCACCAGTTGTTCGCCTTCGAGCTTGGTGCGGCCGTACACGCTGAGGGGGCCGGTGGCGTCGTCTTCTTTCCAGGGCGTGCTGCCGCTGCCGTCGAAGACGTAGTCGGTGGAGTAGTGCACCATGAGCGCGCCGATCTGCTGCGCGGCCTCGGCCACCACGCCGGGCGAGGTGGCGTTGAGCTTGCGCGCGAACTCGGGCTCGCTCTCGGCCTTGTCGACGGCGGTGTGGGCCGCGGCATTGACGATAACGTCGGGGCGCACCTTGAGTACGGTGTCGGCCAGTTGCTCGGGGCGGCTGAAGTCGGCGTTGAAGTCTGTGCTGTCGAAGTCGAGCGCAACCAGCTCGCCCAGCGGCGCGAGGCTGCGTTGCAGCTCCCAGCCGACCTGGCCGCCCTTGCCCAGCAGCAGCAGCTTCATGCCGCAGCCTTGGCCGCGGGGGCGGCGTCGTATTGCTTCTCGACCCATTCGCGGTAAGCGCCGCTTTGCACGTTGCGCACCCATTCGCCATGGGCCAGGTACCACTCGACGGTCTTGCGGATGCCGCTGTCGAAGGTTTCGGCGGGCTTCCAGCCGAGTTCGCGCTCGAGCTTGCGCGCATCGATGGCGTAGCGCCGGTCGTGGCCGGGGCGGTCGGTGACGTAGCTGATCTGCTCTTTGTAGGGCTTGCCGTCGGCGCGCGGGCGCAGTTCGTCGAGCAGCGCGCAGACGGTGTTGACGATCTCGATGTTGGGCTTCTCGTTCCAGCCGCCGACGTTGTAGGTCTCGCCGAGCCGGCCGGCTTCGAGCACGCGGCGGATGGCGCTGCAGTGGTCCTTCACGTAGAGCCAGTCGCGCACCTGCATGCCGTCGCCATACACGGGCAGCGGCTTGCCGGCCAGGGCGTTGACGATCATCAGCGGGATGAGCTTCTCGGGGAAGTGGAAGGGCCCGTAGTTGTTGGAGCAGTTGGTGGTGACGACCGGCAGGCCGTAGGTGTGGTGCCAGGCGCGCACGAGGTGGTCGCTCGCGGCCTTGCTGGCCGAGTAGGGGCTGTTGGGCTCGTACTTGTTTTCTTCGGTGAAGGCGGGGTCGGTCTTGGAGAGCGAGCCGTAGACCTCGTCGGTCGACACGTGCAGGAAGCGGAAGGCGGCTTTCTGCTCGGCCGGCAGCGCGCTCCAGTGGCCGCGCACGGACTCGAGCAGGCGGAAGGTGCCCAGCACGTTGGTCTGCACGAAGTCCTCGGGGCCGTGAATGGAGCGATCGACGTGCGATTCCGCAGCAAAGTTCACGATGGCGCGCGGTTTGTGCTCGGCCAGGAGGCGGTCGACCAGCGCGCTGTCGCCGATGTCGCCCTGCACGAAGATGTGCCGCGGGTCGCCCTTGAGAGACGCGAGCGTCTCGAGGTTGCCGGCATAGGTCAGCTTGTCGAGGTTCACGACAGGCTCGTCGCTCTGCGCCAGCCAGTCGAGTACGAAGTTGGCGCCGATAAAGCCCGCGCCGCCGGTTACCAGGATCATGAGTCTCCCCGAAGTTTCGAATCAATGACAATTATCCCATTGGTCCGAATTGTCAAAATTCATGGTTGGCGGCTTTGCGGTCCCCGCCTACAATCGTTTCACTGCAGGAGAGCGAGTAGTACCTATTACTACTTCACCGAAGGCGCAAACTCCCATAAACGCTCAGGTTGGCCCACAGATTCCTTGAAGTTCTTTCAAAGAGTTGCGTGGCACGTACTGCATCAACTGACAAGCCGTCTGGAGAGCCATCACCTCGCGTGATGCACCGAAGGAGCAAACCCGTTGCAAGGTGCAACAGGTGAATCTCTCAGGTACCAAGGACAGGGGGAGCGGCAACTTGGACGGCGTTCGTCCGGTTGCTTGCTATTGAATCAGTAGCACACCAAGTCCGCCGTTCAAGTGCCAATCTTCAAAGGTACTTGAAATGCGTGTGATCGTTCTTGGCGCCGGCCTGCTCGGCGTGACTTCTGCTTACTACCTCCAGCAACTCGGCCACGAGGTGACCGTGATCGACCGGCAGGCCACGCCGGCCGCCGAAACCAGCTTTGCCAACGGCGGGCAGATCTCCGTCAGCCATGCCGAACCCTGGGCCAACCCGAGCGCGCCGCTCAAGGTGCTGCAATGGCTCGGCAAGGAAGACGCTCCGCTGCTCTTTCGCATCCGCGCCGACATGCGCCAATGGCTCTGGGGCCTGCAGTTCCTGCGCGAATGCACGCCGGCGCGCACCCGGCACAACATCGAGCAGATCGTGCGCCTGGGCACCTACAGCCGCGAGGTGCTGCAGCAGCTGCGTGCCGACGCCGGCCTCCAATACGACCAGCGCACGCAGGGCATCCTGCACTTCTATACGACGCAGAAGGAGTTCGACGGCGCCCTCCAGCCCGCCGAGCAGATGCGCGCATTGGGTTGCGAACGCCAGGTGATCTCGGCCGACGAAGCCGTGAAGATCGAGCCCGCCCTCGCCCACATCCGCCCGAAGCTGGCGGGTGCCACCTACACGGCGGAGGACGAGTCCGGCGACGCGAATCTTTTTGCACGCGAGCTGGCAAAGCGCGCGGCCGCAGCGGGCGTGAAGTTCCTCATGAGCCACACGGTGACCGCGCTGCGTGAGGCCGGCGGCCGCATCGATCATGTCGAAGCCACCGACAGCGAAGGCCGCTTCCAGCGCATCCGCGGCGACGCCTTCGTGCTCGCGATGGGTTCGCTGAGCCCGATCGTTGCCGCGCCGCTGGGCATTCGGCTGCCGATCTATCCGGCCAAGGGCTACTCGGTGACGCTGCCGGTGAAGGACGCCTCCAGGGCGCACCAGGTCTCGCTGACCGACGACGAGTTCAAGCTCGTGTTCTCGCGCTACACCTCGGCTTCCGGCGACCGCCTGCGCATTGCCGGCACGGCCGAGCTCAACGGCTACGACCGCGACCTGAACCGCGTGCGCTGCGAGGCGATCGTGCGGCGCGTCGAGGAGCTCTTTCCGGGTGCCGGCGACACCACGCAGGCCCAGTTCTGGACCGGCCTGCGCCCCGCGACGCCAAGCAACGTGCCGCTGATCGGCAAGACGAAACTGCCGAACCTGTTCCTCAACACCGGCCACGGCACGCTCGGCTGGACGCATGCCTGCGGCTCGGGCAAGTCGATTGCGCGCATCGTGAGCGGACTCGCGCCCGAGGTCGACTTTGCGTTCACCGGCATGCCTGCGCCGGCAGCGCGCGTGCTGCAGCCGGCCTGAATGCCGGCAGGCAGGGCGAGGGAGACTCAGTCCTTGCTGGTGAACACCGTCAGCACGCCGGTGTAGCCGTACAGGTGGTGGCGCGCGATCTCGCCTGCGGCGAAGAAGCCGACCAGCGGCACGTCGCCCAGCGCATGCCGCACGATCTGCAGCTCGGCGCCCGGCGCGCCGAAATGCGGCCCGCCGCGTCCCGAGCAGCTCACGTACACCGCGCCCGCGATGCGGCGCGCCGGATGCGGCGCCGCTTCGGCCTCCCCGGCCGCGACGGCGCGTGCGGTGGCCAGCGTCTGCTCCTCGGGCTCGAGTTCCTCCCGGATTTCCGCGCAGATGCGCATCAGGTCGGCGCGCGCGGCCTGCGCATTGCGGCGGCAGAAGGTCAGGCGCATGCCCGCCTCGGCCACGTCGGCAATCGCGATGCCGCGGCGCGTGGGGTCCAGGCCGATGATGTGGCGCACCAGCACATCGGCGCCCAGGTCGCCCGTGCGGCGAATGCCGTCGCTGCCCGCGTCGGCAAGGCCCACCAGCGTGGCGCGCACGGCGTCGATGGCTTCCTGCGGCCGCTCGAGCGACACCTGCAGGTCGGCCAGCAGCACGTCGAGCGCGGGTTCGCCGTCGAGCTTGAGCAGCAGGTTGCCATCGGCCTCGGTGATCTCGCGCTCGCGCCCCGCGCCCGAGCGCAGCGGCTGGCAGCCCTGGGTGACTCGCGACACCAGCCGCACGCCCTCGCCGAACACCACGCCCGACAGGCCGCCCGAGAACACGCCGCCCGCGGCGCCGTGCCCGCGGATGTTGCCGTTGCCGCCCACCGCGAACTGCAGCGCGCCGCCGCGGCCCGACGAGAGCCCGCCGAACAGGTAGCCGGTGTCGGTGCGGCCCGCCATCTCGCCGATGAGTTCGGTCAGGTCGGGCGTGGCGGGGTCCGCGTGCACCAGCGCCGTGTGGGCCTCGAAGCCGCTCATTTCCGAATTGCCCAGCGGCGCCACGCCGGAGAACACGCGGTACTGGTCGCTGGGCAGCGCGCAGAGCATCAGGCTGAGGCCAGGCTCGTCGAAATATTCGGCGTTGTTGGCCGAGACGCCGATGCCGACCGTGCCCGACCAGTCGGTGACCTCGGGCAGTTCGGCGCTCAGGTGGTCGAGGATGTCCTGCGCGTCCGCCGCGTAATGGTCGGTGATGTAGAGCAGCCCGAGCGTGGGCGATGCCGCGTAGTCGGGCAGCGCCATCTGCGCGCGCAACTGGGCCAGCACGAGGCCGGCTGCCATGCGCCATTGCGGGTGGGTGGCATGGCCGGAAGGAAACAGCTTCATGATGCGTGCCAACCCGTTCTCTTCAAGAAAGATGTGTGTATGACGTCAGCGGCGGCCGGTCGTTCGCTTGCGCGCGGCGGCCGATGCCTTCTTGGCGGCGGCGGGCGCTGCCGCCTTCCTGGCCGCGGGTTTCGAAGCCGCGGGAGCATTAGCCGCCGGCTGGGCCATGGCCGGCACCTTGAGCTGGGCTGCATCCTGCAGCGCCGAGCTCGCGATCTGCTGGAACTGCTCGGTCAGCGAGCCCCACCATTGCATCGGATCGATCACGCCGGCGGCGCCATTGCCGCCCGAAGCGGCAGCGGCCGAAGCCGGCTTGCTGCGCGCCTTCTTCGCCAGTGCCGGGGCTTCTTCTTCCTCGGGCTCGGCTTCCGGTTCGGCCGGCGCAGCGGCTGCTGCAGGTGCCGGAGCAGCGGCAGGCGCCACGGCGGCCGCCTGCTTGGTGAACGCGCTGGCGATATCTTCCATCCGCACGTTCATGCCGCGCAAGGTCGAAAGTGTCATCTTTTGCACTTCGAGCGCCTGGATGGTGGCCTTGAGCGCGTGGCCGTTCTGCTCGAGCCAATACTGCACCGTCTTGAGTTCCTGGATGCGCTTGTCGACCTCTTCCACGCTCAGCGTGGGGGCCACCCAGCTCGCGAGGCTCGGCAACCCGGGCACCGCACTGCCCGCCGCGCCGCCGGCGCCACCGCCGGCAAGGTTCTTCAGAAAATCGAATCCGGGGACGAATTGACTGAAGTCGAAGGGTTGGCTGGCGTTGCTCATGCGGAGGTCTCCGGTTGGGTTTTCTTGTGATGCCAGCTTACTCCAAGGCACCGCCGTTTTGGGCCCGGGCGCCCTCCCCTTTGCCCCCTCAGAGTTCCGCGCGCACCTTGCTGAACACCTTCCAGAACGCCGCGTCCTGCGAGGTCGCGAAATTGATCCGCATCATCGTGCTCGGCGGCCGCCGCGCATGGAACAGCGAGCCCGGCGCCAGCAGGTAGCCCTGGTCGAGCATGCGCTGGGTGAGCGCGTCGGTGTCGACGCCGGTGTCGACCCAGCCGAACAGGCCCGCCGGCTCCGACGCGAAGCTGCAGCCGTGCGCCATCGCGAGCTTCACCGCGCGGCCGCGCGCGCCGTCGAGCCGGATGCGTATGCGCTCGGCATGCCGCCGCAGCTGGCCCTGGTCGATGCACCACGAAAGCGCCCGCTCGAACAGCGTGGGCGTGGTGAGCGTGGCCAGCAGCTTGGTCTCGAGCAGCCGCTCCTTCAGTTGCGGCGAGGCGGCCAGGAAGCCGATGCGCCAGTTGGGCGCCAGGATCTTGGCGAAGCCGCTGACGTAGATGGTGCGCTGCAGCCCGTCGAGCGCGCTGAGCCGCGTGGCGTGCTCGGGCGCGAGGTGGCTGTAGGTGTCGTCCTCGACGATGTGGAAGTCGTGCTCGTTGGCCAGCTTGAGCACGCGATGCGCGCTGCCGGGCGTGAGGCTGTAGCCGGTCGGGTTGTGCAGCACGCTCACGCTCACGAAGAGCTTGGGGCTGTGCAGCTGGCAGTACTGCGCCATCACCTCCAGGTCGGGCCCGTCGGCGCGGCGCGGCACCGGCAGGATGCGCATGCCCAGCGCCTCGAGCCGCGCGAATTCGAGCGCCCAGCCGGGCTCCTCGACCATCACCGGATCGCCCGCGCGCAGCAGCGTGCGGCTCACGATGTCCAGCGCGTGCGTGGCGCCCACCGTGGTCACGATCTGGTCGGGCGCGGCGGGCACGTTGATGCCCACCAGCTTGTTCGACAGGCTGCGGCGCAGCGCGGCGTCGCCCGAGGGTTCGCCGTACTGGAGCGACAGTTCCTGCAGCGCGGCTGTACTGGTCATGCGGCGCACCGCCGTCGGCATGAAGGCGGACGCCATCCAGTCGGGCGGAAACACGCCCATGCCCGGCTGCGGCTTGTCGCTGGGCCGGTGGAACATGCTGCGGATGAGCGAGCTCGCATCGGCCGGCACGCGCGAGGCCATCATCTGGACCACCATGGGCGCCGCGTTGGGTGGACGCCCCTCCTGCGCCGGCGCCGAGTCGCGCACGTAGAAGCCGCGCTGGCGGCGCGCCTCGACCAGGCCCTGCGCCAGCAGCTGGTCGTAGGCCGCCACCACCGTGTAGGGGCTCACGCCCTGCTGGCGCGCGCATTCGCGCACCGAGGGCAGGCGCGCACCGGGCGGCAGCAGCCGGGTGCGGATGCGTTCGGCCAGCCGGTCGGCCAATTGCCCCGTGAGCGACTGGGTGGAGGTTCGTGTCAGCATCTGGGGCTCGGCTTCTGTGTCGAAAGAAAGACCAATACAGTTTTCGAATATGTTCGACTAACTGTATCGGAACTGTAATGGTGTGAAAGTTTAGAGTGTATGCAATGAACTGGCAAGAATTCACCGCGCTGCTGGTGCTGGCCACGGCGATGAGTTTCTCGCCCGGTCCCAACACCACGCTCTCCACCGCCCTCGCGGCCAACGGTGGCCTGCCGCGCGCCATGCGCTTCGTGGTGGCCGTGCCGGTCGGCTGGACGCTGCTGCTGGTGCTGTGCGCAGCCGGCATCGGCGCGCTGGTGGTGGCGGTGCCTTCGTTGCGCCTGGCCATCAAGGCGCTGGGTGTCGGCTACCTCTTGTGGCTGGCCCACAAGCTGAGCGGCAGCGGCACGCTCGGCCGTGCCGACGGCGCGAGCCTCGACGTCGGCTTTGGCCAGGGCGTGATGCTGCAGTTCGTCAACATCAAGGCCTGGCTGCTCGCGCTCACGCTGGTGGCCGGCTGGATCGCAGGCCAGCCCGATGCGCTCGGGCGCTTCGCCATCGTCGCGCCGGTGATGCTGGTCTACGCCTTCATCAGCAACTTCACCTATGCATTGGCGGGCGCACTGCTGCGCGAATGGCTCTCCAAGGGCAAGCGCCTGCTGTGGTTCAACCGCGCGATGGGGCTGGTGCTGGTGCTCACGGCCTGGTGGATGCTGGGTGTATGAACAACCGCCTCCCTATCAAGGACGAAACGCTGGGCATGTGGCTTGGCGTGATCGGCGTGGCGCTGTTCGCGGTCACCTTGCCGATGACGCGGCTGGCCACCGGCACGCAGGGCGCGCCGCAGCTGTCGCCCTGGTTCGTGACGCTCGGGCGCGCCGCGCTGGCGGGCATTCTCTCGACGGTCTTCCTGCTGGCGACGCGTTCGCCGCGGCCCGCGCCGCACCAGTGGAAGCCCCTTGGCATGGCGGTGCTCGGCAATGTGATCGGCTATCCGCTGCTGCTGGGCTACGCCTTGCGCGTGGTCACGGCCAGCCACGCGGCGGTGGTGACGGCGCTGCTGCCGCTCGTGACCGCGGCGGTCGCGGCCTGGGTGCTGCACCAGCGCGCGCGGCTCGGCTTCTGGCTCTGCGCCATCGCGGGCAGTGTGCTGGTGGTGCTGTTCTCGGTGCTGCGCGCGAGCCAGGGCGGCCATGGCTTCGGCTTCGAATGGGCCGACCTGCTGCTGGTCGGCGCGGTGGTCGCGGCTTCGTTCGGCTACATCTACGGCGCGCAGGTCACGCCGTCGCTCGGCGCCGAGCGCGTGATCTGCTGGGTCTGCGTGATGGCGCTGCCCGTGACGCTGCCCGCCACGCTGGCCATGTGGCCCACGGAGCCCATCGCCACCTCGGCCTGGCTGGGCTTCGTCTACGTGGGCGTGTTCTCGATGTGGATCGGCTTCTTCGCCTGGTACCGCGGCCTGGCCCTGGGCGGTGCGCTGCGCGTGAGCCAGACGCAGTTGCTGCAGCCCTTTCTCTCCATCCTTGCATCCATTCCGCTGCTGGGCGAACCGCTCGACGTGGTCACGCTGGGCTTTGCCATTGCCGTGGTCTGCACGGTGGTGCTCGGCAAGCGCCTGTCGCAGCCGCAGCCCGTTCCTGCCGTTTCGCCGCGCGCCGCGCATGCCGAACAATCCTGAATCCCACCCCACCCGACTGAAAGAAGACCCCATGAACTGGAAACTCGCCGCCCGCGCCGCCAAGATGAATCCGTCGGTGCTGCGTGAAATCCTCAAGGTCACCGAGCGCCCCGGCATCATCAGCCTGGCCGGCGGCCTGCCCTCGCCCAAGACCTTCCCGATCCAGGCCTTTGCCGACGCCTGCGCCGAGGTGCTGCACAACGACGGCCAGGCGGCGCTGCAGTACGCCGCGAGCGAAGGCTATGCGCCGCTGCGCCAGGCCGTGGCCGACATGCTGCCGTGGAACGTCGATCCCGCGCAGGTGCTCATCACCACCGGCTCGCAGCAGGGCCTGGACCTGGTGGCCAAGGTGCTCATCGATCCGGGCAGCAAGGTGCTGGTCGAGACGCCCACCTACCTGGGCGCGCTGCAGGCCTTCGGCCCGATGGAGCCGAACCCGGTGAGCGTGGCGAGCGACGACGAAGGCGTGATCGTCGAAGACCTGGTGGCCAAGGCGAAGGATGGGCGCTTCGTCTACCTGCTGCCCAATTTCCAGAACCCTACGGGCCGCACCATGACCGAGGCGCGCCGCGCCGCCGTGTCGGCCGCCGCGGCCGCCGCCGGCCTGCCGATCGTCGAGGACAACCCGTACGGCGAACTGTGGTTCGACGAAGCCCCGCCGCTGCCGCTGACCGCGCGCAATCCCGAAGGCTGCATCTACCTGGGTTCGTTCTCGAAGGTGCTCGCACCGGGCCTGCGCCTGGGTTTCCTGGTTGCGCCGAAGGCCATCTTCCCGAAGCTGCTGCAGGCCAAGCAGGCGGTCGACCTGCACACGCCGATCTTCACGCAGCGCATGGTCTCGGCCGTGATGAAGGACAACTTCCTCGAGCGCCACGTGCCCACCATCCGCGCGCTCTACAAGCGCCAGCGCGACGCGATGATGGCCGCGCTCACGCGCGAGATGGCCGGGCTGGACGTGAAGTTCAATGCACCCAAGGGCGGCATGTTCCTGTGGGCGCGCCTGCCCGAGGGCATCGACACCGTCGCGCTCTTGCCCAAGGCGGTCGAGCGCAACGTGGCCTTCGTGCCGGGCGCGCCCTTCTATGCGGACCAGGGCGATCCGCGCACGCTGCGGCTGTCGTTCGTGACGGCCAGCGTGGAGGAGATCGACACCGCGATCGCCGCGCTGGCCCTGACGCTGCGCGAAGAGCTGGCGCTGCTGGGCGAACGCAAGCTCGCGCCCGAACCCGTCTGAGACGCAACGCGAGGCAGACCACGATGCACATCGCCATCCTGACTTTCGACGGCTTCAACGAACTCGACTCGCTGATCGCGCTCGGCGTGCTCAACCGCATCAAGAGGCCGGGCTGGCGCGTGACGCTGGCCGCGCCCAGCGCCACGGTCACCTCGATGAACGGCGTCACCATGCATGCGAGCTCCACGCTCGAGGCGGCCGCCGAAGCCGGCGCGGTGCTCGTCGGCAGCGGCATCCGCACGCGCGAGATCGCGGCCGATCCGGCCATCATGGGCGCGCTGCGCCGCCTCGATGCGAAGCGGCAGCTGATCGGCGCGCAGTGCTCGGGCACGCTGCTGCTCGCCAAGCTGGGCCTGCTGGGCGCGGTGCCGGCCTGCACCGACCTCACGACCAAGCCCTGGGTGCAGGAGGCCGGCGTCGAGGTGCTCAACCAGCCCTTCTTCGCCAAGGGAAATGTGGCGACGGCCGGCGGCTGCCTGTCGGCGCCCTACCTCGCGGCCTGGCTCATCGCACGCAGCGAAGGCATCGAGGCCGCGAAGAGCGCGCTGCACTACGTGGCGCCGGTGGGCGAGAAGGAAGACTACGTGGCGCGCGCGCTGCGCAACATCGAGCCCTACCTTCCACCGGTTCCCGCAGCCACGGCCGACGCCGCCTGAGGGAAGCGCCGCAGGACGCATCATGATCAGCCTCGCCACGCTCGCGCTCTTCCTGCTGGCCGTGCTCGCGCTGTTCCTGTCGCCGGGACCGAACATGGCCTTCGTGCTCTCGCACGGCGTGGCCCACGGCCCGCGCGGCGGCTTCGCAGCGGCGCTCGGCATCTCGTCGGCCGACCTGGTGCACACGCTCTTCGCCGCCACCGGCGTCACGGCGCTGGTGGCGGCCTGGCCGCCCTCCTTCGACCTGCTGCGCTATGCGGGCGCGCTGTACCTGCTGTGGCTCGCGGTGCAGGCGCTTCGCAGCAGCAGCGGCGGCCTCCCCGCGGGTGCGCGTGCGCAGCCATCCGCCTTCGCCCGCATCGTGCGCATGGCCTTCCTGAACAACCTCGTCAATCCGAAGGCGCTGCTGTTCTTCATGGTGTTCCTGCCGCAGTTCGTCGACCCGGCGCGCGGCAGCGTGCCCTTGCAACTGGTGCAGCTCGGCGTCATGCTGTCGGCAGCCGCGCTCGCGTTCAACACGCTGCTCGGCGCCTGCAGCGGACAGCTCGGCCGCTGGCTGCAGCGCCGTCCGGGGGCTGAAAAGTTCCAGCGCGGCCTGCTGGCCCTGGTGATGGTCGGCCTGGCGATCCGCCTGCTGCTGCTCGACCGTCCCGCCGTGCCATCCGCCCTGTCCGCCACACCTGTCCAAGGAAGCTGAACACCATGCTCAATATCTGGGGCCGCATCAGTTCGATCAACGTGCGCAAGGTCGTCTGGTGCGCGCAGGAACTCGGGCTCGACTTTCAACGCACCGAGGCCGGCGGCCGGTTCGGCGTGGTGCAGACGCCCGAGTACCTGGCACTCAACCCGAACGCGATGGTGCCCACCATCGACGACGGCGAAGGCAGCGATCGCGTCACGCTCTGGGAATCGAACGTGATCGTGCGCTACCTCTGCGCCAGGCATTCGCACGGCAAGTTCTATCCGAGCGAGCTGCCCGCGCGCTTCGATGCCGAACGCTGGATGGACTGGCAGCAGACCACGCTCAACCGCGCGAGCCGCGACGCCTTCGTGCAATGGGTGCGCACGCTGCCGGCCGAGCGCGACCCCGCGCTGATCGCGGCCTCGGTGCATGCGAGCGAGGCGCTGTTCGCGATGCTCGACGCGCATCTTTCGCGGCAGCCCTTCATGGCCGGCGACCGCTTCACCATGGCCGACATCCCCATCGGCTGCGAGGCGCACCGCTGGTTCGGCCTGCCGCCGGCCGAATACCAGCGCCCCAGCTGGCCGAACCTCGAACGCTGGTACGGCGAACTGATCTCCCGGCCGGGCACGCGCGGCGTGCTCGACCTCCCGCTCGAATGAAAAGCATGAAACCCCGCCCGTTCAAACAAGTCGACGTCTTCACCGCCACGCCCTACCACGGCAATCCGCTCGCCGTGGTGCTCGACGGCAGCGGCCTGGGCGACGCCGAGATGCAGCGCTTCGCGCAGTGGACCAATCTTTCGGAAACCACCTTCCTGCTGCCGCCGACCGAGCCCACGGCCGACTACCGCGTGCGCATCTTCACGCCCGGCGGCGAGCTGCCCTTTGCGGGCCATCCCACCATCGGCAGCTGCCACGCCTGGCTGCAGGCCGGCGGCAGGCCCAAGGCGGCGGGCCGGATCGTGCAGCAGTGCGCGGCCGGCCTGGTGCCGCTGCGCCATGAAGGCGAGCGCCTGGCTTTCTCGGCCCCGCCGCTCAAGCGCAGCGCGCCGAGCCCCACGCTGCTGGCCAAGGTGGCGGGTGCGCTGGGCCTGAAGGCGCAGCAGGTGGTTGCGGCGCAGGTGCTCGACAACGGGCCGGTGTGGTTCGGCCTGCTGCTCAGCGATGCGGACACCGTGCTCCGGCTCGTGCCCGACCACCGCCTGCTCAAGGAGCTGGGTGTGAAGGCCGGCGTGGCGGGCATGCCTGCCGAGCAGGGTTCGTCGATGCTGATCGGCCGCTCGAACCGCGAGGCGCGCGCCTTCGGCGGCAAGTCCGCTGCAATCGAAGAAGGCGAAGGCCCGAAGATCGACCTCGAGGTGCGCGCCTTTGCCGCGCCCATCGGCGTGGAGGAAGACCCGGTCACCGGCAGCCTCAACGCCAGCCTGGCCGAATGGCTGATTGCCGACGGCCACATGCCCGCGCGCTATGTGGCCGCGCAGGGCCAGTGCCTCGGCCGTTCCGGGCGCGTGTACATCGAGCGCGACGCCGACGGCAAGGTGTGGGTCGGCGGCGATGCCGTGACCTGCGTCGACGGCCAGGTCACGCTGTAAAGGCAAGGCACCATGCGCGCGCAGCTCGACCACCTGGTAATCGCCGCCGCCTCGCTGGCCGAGGGCGTGGCGTGGTGCGAGGCCACGCTGGGCGTCACGCCCGGCCCTGGCGGCTCGCATCCGCTGATGGGCACGCACAACCGGCTGCTGAACATCGCGGCCGAGGCGTTCCCGCAGGCCTACCTGGAAATCATCGCGATCGAGCCCGGCAAGCGGCCATCGCGCCCCGGCACGCGCCGCTGGTTCGACCTCGACGACCCGGTGCTGCAGGCCGGGCTCGTGCGGCGCGGACCGCGGCTGGTGCACTTCGTCGCGCGCGTGCCCGACGCGCACGCCGCGCTGCAGGCGCTGGCGCGCGAGGAGCACGCCCACATCGACCGCGGCCAGCTGCTCGAAGCCTCGCGCGACACGCCCGCCGGCCGGCTCGAATGGCAGATCACGGTGCGCAATGACGGCCAGCGCCTGTTCTACGGCGCGCTGCCCACGCTGATCCAGTGGGGCCCCGTGCATCCCACCGACGCCATGCCGGCTTCGGGCCTTGCGATGCGCTCGCTGCAGGCCACGCATCCGCGCGCGGCCGACCTCTCTGCGGCGCTGTCGGCCATCGGCATGGCCGGCATGGCGGTGCAGGC
Source organism: Variovorax sp. 01N425 (assembly GCF_056399465.1). Lineage (NCBI taxonomy): Bacteria > Pseudomonadati > Pseudomonadota > Betaproteobacteria > Burkholderiales > Comamonadaceae > Variovorax > Variovorax sp. 01N425. The sequence continues at coordinate 97,403 of NZ_JBFTRJ010000021.1, forward strand.
CGGCGCGCCCAACCTGGTGGCCGTGCTCGACACGCCCCGCGGCCCCGTCACGCTTCAATCCGAAGGACTCTGACATGCTGAGCTTGACCGAAATCGCCTGGTTCGCACTCGCCTCGATGCTGCTGGCGCTCACGCCGGGGCCGAACATGATCTATTGCGTGTCGCGCACGCTCATCCAGGGCCGGCGCGCCGGGCTGGTCTCGCTCGGCGGCGTGATGATGGCCTTTCTTGCGCACCTGTTCGCGGCCGCACTCGGCCTCACCGCGCTGCTGCTGGCCGTGCCGGTCGCGTTCGACGCCATCCGGCTTGCCGGCGCCGCCTACCTGCTGTGGCTCGCATGGCAGGCGGTCAAGCCCGGCGGCAATGCGCCCTTCGAGGCGCGCGCGCTGCCGGCCGATCCGCCGGGCAAGCTGTTTCGCATGGGCTTTCTCACCAACCTGCTGAACCCGAAGGTCGCGATGTTCTATCTCTCGTTCTTTCCGCAGTTCATCCATCCGGAGCGCGGCTCGGTGCTGCTGCAGAGCATGCAGCTGGGCATGGCGCAGATGGCGAGCAGCGCCGCGGTCAACACCGCGGTGATCCTCGGCGCCGCGAGCATCACGGCGGTGCTGTCGCAAAGCGCCGGCTGGCTGCGCGCGCAGCGCTACATCATGGGCAGCGTGCTGGCGGCACTGGCGGTGCGCGTGGCGCTGACGGAACGCAAGTAAAAGAGAAGGAGCGCGCGTGAGATTCACCCGCGAAGAAATCGAATCCGCGCAGCGCACCGTCGGCGCGGCCATGCCGCCCACGCCGCAATATGCATGGCCGCTGCTCGCACAGCGCCTGGGCTGCACGGTGTGGGCCAAGCACGAGAACCACACGCCGGCGGGCGCCTTCAAGATCCGCGGCGGGCTGACCTACTTCGAAACGCTGGCGCGCGAGCAACCCGGCGTGCGCCATGCCATCAGCGCCACGCGCGGCAACCATGGCCAGTCGGTGGGCTTCGCGGCGCGGCGCCACGGGCTCGCGGCCACCATCGTGGTGCCGCATGGCAACTCGCTCGAAAAGAACGCCGCGATGCGCGCGCTGGGCGTGCAGCTGGTCGAGCATGGCGACGACTTCCAGGCGGCTGCGGAGCATGCGGCCCTGCTCGCCGAGCAAGGCGGCATGCACCGCGTGCCCTCGTTCCACCGCGAGCTGGTGCGCGGCGTGTCGACGGCGTATGTCGAATTCTTCAGCGCACTCAAAGATGCGCCGCCCGATGTGCTGTTCGTGCCGATCGGGTTGGGCTCCGGCTTCGCAGCCGCGGCCGCCGCGCGGGCGCACTGCGGCGTGTCGACCCGGCTCATCGGCGTGGTGTCGGCGCATGCCACGGCGTACCGCGATTCGTTCCGCGCAGGCCGGCCCGTCGAGTCGCCGGCCGGCACGCGGCTGGCCGACGGCATGGCCTGCCGCACGCCGGTGCCCGAATCGCTCGAGGTGATCCTGCGCGAAGCCGACGACGTGATCACCGTCACCGACGACGAGGTGGCCGAGGCCATGCGCATTCTCTTCAGCGACACGCACAACGTGGCGGAAGGTGCTGGCGCCGCGGCGCTGGCGGGCGCGCTCCAGCAGCAGGATCGCTGGCGCGGGAAGACGGTGGGTATCTGCGTGAGCGGCGGCAATGTCGATTCGGGCATGTTCGCGGGGGTGCTGGGGGGCGCTGGCGCATTGGCGTGACCAAGCGCGCTTTGTTCAGGGCGCGTGCACAGGCCACCGGGTACTCCCCTCCGCGAATGTCCCCCGCCTTCGGCTCCTCCTTGATTTCGCTGCGGGGAGCACCCGATGCCCTGTGCACCAGGGCACGCTSYSGGTKCRCAGCYGATCAACCACCGCGCTGAACAACGATCASGCYGATGGGGTGCCTTGCGCAGCGAAATCAAGGGGGAGGCCGCAGGCCGGAGGACATTCGCGGAGCAAGGTACCCCGTCGGCGGGAGCGCGCCCTGAACAACGGCGCCAAGAACAACAGCAACAACAAGCTAAAGCAGCGGCCCCGTACGAGCCGTGTCCAGCGGCAGCCGAGACACCTCCGCCAGCAACAGCGCGAGCTGCTGCGCAGCCGCATCGACAACAGCCTGCCCGCGCGGCGCCGTTGCGGCGGCGGCGTTGCCGGCTGCGCCCTGTGCGTTGTAGTCCTCCATGGCCCAGCCGAGCTTGGCGCTCTTGCCGTTGCCGAGAATCGCGTAGTCGGCCGCGCGCTGCTCGGAGGTGGAGCGGAAATTCTTCGCCTCGGCCATGCGCACCTGCTGCGGCGCCAGGGCCAGCATCATCGAGGTCTCGATCTCGCCCGCATGCACGCCGAAGCGGTGCTCGCCCGCATCGAACTGCGCGCCCGCATCGCCCAGCGGCAGGTTGAACCAGCTCACGCTGTAGACGATGAGGCCGTGCGCCGCGCGCAGTTCGCGCGCCACGATGTCCATCGCACCCACGTGGCCGCCATGCGCGTTGAACAGCACCAGCTTCTTCACGCCGGCATGCGCCACGCCGGCACCGATCTCCTTCCACATGCGGATCAGGGTCTCGGCCGACAGCGTGAGCGTGCCCGCAAAGCGCGCGTGCTCGGGGCTCAGGCCGATCTGCTGCGTCGGCAAAAACAGCACCGGCAGCGCGGCCGGCAGCAGCGGCAGCGACGCGGCCACGATGCCGTCGGCCAGCACCGTGTCCACGCCCAGCGGCAGATGGGGCCCGTGCTGTTCGGTGGCACCGAGGGGCAGCACCGCGACCGTGGCTGCCACATCGAGCGCCGCAAAGTCGCGCGTCGTCAGTTGAGACCAGTAGCGGGGCAGGGATACCGGGGATGCGTTCATCCGCCGATCTTAGAGCGGTGCTTCAATCCACGCGACCCGCGCCTTGCGCGCTTCGACGACACACAAGGACACCCGATGGATCTCCAGCTCCAGGACCAGCACGTTCTCATCACCGGCGGCAGCAAGGGCATCGGCCTGGCCTGCGCGCTCGGCTTCCTGCAGGAGGGCGCGCGCGTGAGCCTCGTGTCGCGCGATTTGCAGAACCTGGAGCGGGGCCGCAAGGCGCTGGCCGAGGCGTTTGCGCAGGCCGAGGGCCGGGTCTCGGTGCATGCAGCCGACCTCAAGGACCCGGCCAGCGCCGTGGCCGCGCTCGATGCGGCCGAGCTGGCCTTCGGACCGGTCGACGTGCTGGTGAATTCGGCCGGCGCCGCGCGCCGCACGCCGCCCGACGAGCTGGATGCCACTGCCTGGCACGACGCGATGGACGCCAAGTACTTCACCTACATCCACATGATCGATCCGGTGGTCAAGCGCATGGGCCGGCGCGGCCGCGGCGCGATCGTCAACGTGATCGGACAGGGCGGCAAGGTCGCGAGCCCGGTGCACATGGCCGGCGGCGCGGCCAACGCGGCGCTGATGCTGGTGAGCGCCGGCATGGCCGCGGCCTATGCGGCCAAGGGCGTGCGCGTGAATGCGGTGAACCCCGGCCTCACGCTGACCGAGCGGCTGCAGGAAGGCATGAAGGCGGATGCGAAGCTGCAGGGCATCGGCAGCGACGAGGCGCTGCAGCGCGCCACGGCCCGGCTGCCGCTCGGGCGCATCGCCACGCCGCAGGAGATTGCCAACACGGTCGTGTTCCTGGCCTCGCCGAAGGCGAGCTATGTGACGGGCGCGATCGTCGCGATGGACGGCGCCGTGACGCCGATGATCTAAGCAGCCGTCAGCGCCTCGAACTTCAGCGCCAGGAAATCGACCAATGCCCTTACGCGCGCGGGCACGAAGCGCCCGCTCGGCAAGAGGGCGTGCAGCGGATAGGGCTCGGTGTCCCATTCGGGCAGCAGCCGCACCAGCGCGCCCTTGCGGAGGTCTTCGCGCACGTCGAGCGCCGACTTCAGCACGATGCCCAAGCCCGCGACGGCCCACTCGCGCGCGAGCGAGGCGTCGTCGACGCTGCGGTCGCCCTTCACGCGCACTTCGGTCCACTGGCCGTTCTGCGCGAAGCGCCAGGTGCGGTGGCGGCGCCCGCCGCGGTCGAAGGTGAGGCAGTTGTGGTGCACCAGGTCCTGCGGCGTCTTCGGCGCGGGGTGGCGGCGCAGGTAGGCGGGAGATGCGGTGAGCAGCGGATTGGTCAGCGCGAACGGCCGTGCCACCAGCCGTGAATCGGCCAGCGCGCCGTAGCGCAGCGCCACGTCGACCTCGTCGCGCGTCACGTCGAGCAGCCGGTCGCCGACGGACAGCGACAGCTGCACACCCGGGTGCCGTTCAAGGAATTCGTCGAACCAGGGCAGCAGCGTGCTGCGCGTGAGGTCCGACGGAGCGGCCACGCGCAAGGTGCCGACCAGCTCGCCACGCTCGGCCGTGACCAGCGACTCGCCTTCGTCGAGCAGTTCGAAGGCGCGCACCGCGTAGTCGAGCAGCGTCTGGCCCTGCGAAGTCAGGCGCATGGCGCGGGTCGAGCGCTCGAACAGCCGGGCGCCGAGCTGCGTTTCCAGCCGCTTGAGCGTGGCGCTGGCCGCCGCCGGCGTCATGCCGAGCGCATGGGCCGCGGCGGTGAGCGTGCCGCCGCGGGCGGTCTGCACCAGCACCTGGAGGTCCGACAGATTTTCAATCTTCATTTGAAAGTGTTGCTCATTGAGGCAGTCTTATCAATTTCTGGTTGCCATCCTACAGTCGAGCCATCGTTCAAGAAAGAAAGGTCATCCACCATGAAAGCCATCGGCTACTACCAGCCCCTGCCCATCGACAACCCCGAGTCGCTGCAGGACATCGAACTGCCCGCCCCCGTGGCCGGCCCGCGCGACCTGCTGGTGCGCGTGAAGGCCATTTCGGTCAACCCTGTCGACACCAAGGTGCGCAAGAACATGGCGCCCGAAGCCGGCCAGCCCAAGGTGCTGGGCTGGGATGCCGCGGGCACGGTCGAGGCCGTCGGCGCCGGGGTGAAGAACTTCAAGGTCGGCGACCGCGTGTACTACGCCGGCTCGATCGTGCGGCCCGGCGCCAACGCCGAACTGCATGCGGTGGACGAGCGCATCGCGGCGCTGGCGCCCACGAGCCTCGACGACGCACAGGCCGCGGCGCTGCCGCTGACCACCATCACCGCCTATGAACTGCTGTTCGACCGCCTCAAGGTGCCGAAGAACGGCGGTGCGGGCCAGACGCTGCTGGTCACCGGCGGGGCCGGCGGCGTGGGCTCGATCCTCATCCAGCTTGCGCGCCAGCTCACGCAATTGCGCGTGGTGGCCACGGCCTCGCGCGCCGAGACGCGGGCCTGGTGCCTCGCGCTCGGCGCCCACGCGGTCATCGACCATTCGAAGCCGCTCGCGGCCGAGCTCAAGGCCGCGGGCATCGGCGAGGTCGACATGGTCGCGAGCCTCACGCAGACCGGCCAGCACTACGCGCAGATCATCGAAAGCCTGAAGCCCCAGGGCCAGCTCGCGGTGATCGACGACCTGCCGTCGCTCGACGCGATGCCGCTCAAGACCAAGTGCATCTCGCTGCACTGGGAAATGATGTTCGCGCGCTCGCGCTTCGAAACGCCGGACATCGCCGAGCAGGGCTCGCTGCTGGCCGAGGTGGCCGCGCTGGTCGACGCGGGGCGCATCCGCACCACCGCCAATGCGAGCTTCGGCACCATCAACGCCGCCAACCTCCGGAAGGCGCATGCGCTGATCGAGAGCGGCAAGGCGCAGGGCAAGGTGGTGCTCGCGGGGTTCTGAGCACAATCGGCCGCATGGCCGAAGACAGCATCCAGCCCCCGATCGAATTCGAAACCCCGCGCCTTCGGCTGCGCCAGTGGCGGGAGCGCGATCTCGCGCCCTTTGCCGCGCTCGCGGCCGATCCGCTGGTGATGGAGTTCCTGCTGCCCGTGCCCACGCGGGCCGCGAGCGATGCACTCGCCGCGCGCATCAGGGCCCGCATCGCCGAGCAGGGCTGGGGCCTCTGGGCCGTGGAGCACAAGGCATCGGGCGAGTTCGCCGGCTTCACGGGCCTCAACGTGCCGCTGGCCGCGCTGCCCTTTTCGCCCTGCGTCGAGATCGGCTGGCGCTTCGCCCGAAAGTGGTGGGGCCAGAGGCTCGCGACCGAGGCCGCGCGCGCCGCCCTGCAGGTGGGTTTCGAGCGGCTCGGATTCGAAGAGATCGTGGCGTTCACCGCGCTCGGCAACCACCGCTCGGCGGCGGTGATGGAGCGCCTGGGCATGCGCGAAGACGTGGATGGCGCCTTCGACCACCCGGCCGTGCCCGAGGGGCATTCGCTGCGGCGGCACAGGCTCTATCGCATCGCGCGGCCGAAGCAAGGATGAGCAAGGCCACGCGCGACTACTTCGCCTGCGCCGACACGCGCCAGACCACGTTGCCCACGTCGTCGGCCACCAGCAGCGCGCCGCTCTTGTCGAGCGCCACCCCCACCGGCCGGCCATGCGCCTTCTCGTCGGCCGAAAGGAAGCCGGTCAGCACGTCGACCGGCGGCCCGCTCGGCTTGCCCGCGGAGAACGGCACGAACACCACCTTGTAGCCCGACTTGGGCTTGCGGTTCCAGGAGCCGTGCTCGCCGATGAAGGCGCCGCTTGCAAACTGGGGCGGCATGCCGCGGCCGTCCGAGAAGACGAGGCCCAGCGCCGCGACGTGGGCGCCGAGCGCGTAGTCGGGCGCGATGGCCTTGGCCACCATCTCGGGGTTCTGCGGCGCGACGCGCGCATCCACCTTGCTGCCGTAGTAGCTCCAGGGCCAGCCGTAGAAGGCGCCGTCCTTCACCGAGCTCAGGTAGTCGGGCACCAGGTCGCTGCCGATCTCGTCGCGCTCGTTGACCACGGTCCACAGCGCCTTGGTCTCGGGGTGCCAGGCCATGCCGTTGGGGTTGCGCAGGCCGCTTGCGAACAGGCGCTTTTCGCCGCTCTTCACGTCCACTTCCCAGATGGCGGCGCGGCCTTCTTCGGCGGCCAGCCCGTTCTCGCCGATGTTGCTGTTGGAGCCGACCGTGACGTAGAGCTTGGTGCCTTCGGCGTTGGCAATCACGTTCTTGGTCCAGTGGTGGTTGATGCCCGCGGGCAGCGGCGTGACCACCGTGGGGGTTGCGCTCGCCGAGGTCTGGCCCTCGGTGTAGGGCACCTTGACGAGCGCGTCCGCGTTGGCGATGAACAGCTCGTTGCCCACCAGCGCCATGCCGAAGGGCGAGCTCAGGTTCGACAGGAACACCTGGCGCACCTCGGCCGCGCCGTCTCCGTCGGCATCGCGCAGCAGCGTGATCCGGTTGGCGCTGGGCGCGTTGGCCCCGGCGCGGCCCATGACCTTGCCCATGACCCAGTTGCGGACCTTGACCATCGGGCCGCTGCCGCCGTCGCTGCTGCCTTCGGGCTTGGGCGGCTTGTTGCTTTCGGCCACCAGCACGTCGCCGTTGGGCAGCGTGTAGACCCAGCGCGGATGGTCCAGCCCGCGCGCCAGTGCGCTCACGCGCAGGCCCGGGGCGGGCTTGGGGGCGGCGGTGTCGGTCCAGCCGACCGCCTCGGCCACGTTGACGGTGGGAATCAGCGTCTTGTTGGGTTCGGCCAGTTGCGGGCGTGGCCCGATGGTGGCCTCGGGCGCCACCTTGGCGGTTTCGCCGCAGCCGGCCAGCGCCAGCGCTGCAGCCACGGCGGCCATCCAGGCCAGCGGGGAAATGGCGATGCTCGGTACCTTCATTCGCGCTCCTTGGTTGCTGCGGCGCGGAGGCCGCCCTTTTCCTTTTTCAGCGTCGTTCCTTCGGCAAATGATGAGGACGGCGCCGGCATGGACTGTCGGCCATGGGCGCTTTTTGGCGTGGGCGCACCCCATTCACGCATCGCCGCTACCATCGGCCGCATGACCGACGACCTGTTCCGCGCCGACGCCTACCTGCGCGCCTGCGAAGCCCGCATCCTGCGCATCGACGATACCGGCATCGTGCTGGACCGCACGGTGTTCTATCCGCTGGGCGGCGGGCAGGCCGGCGACACCGGTGTACTGGCCTTGGCCGACGGGCGCGAACTGGCCATTGCCGACACGCGCAAGGCAAAGAACGAGGAAGGCCAGCCCACGCAGGAAGTCGTCCACGTGCCCGCGCCCGGCCAGGCCGAACTGCTCGCCGCGCTCGAGCCCGGCGCCGCCGTGACCGCCCGCCTCGACTGGGAGCGCCGCCACCGGCTGATGCGCTTCCACACCGCGAGCCACCTGCTGTGCCACCTGGTGCCGGTACCGGTGAACGGCTGCTCGATCACGCCCGACTACGCGCGCATCGACTTCCACATGACCGATCCGCTCGACAAGGAAGCGTTGACGGCCGGCCTTGCGCGGCTGGTGGAAGCCGCGCATCCGCTGACCGTGGGTGCCATCACCGACGAGGAGCTCGACGCCAACCCGGCGCTGGTCAAGAGCATGAGCGTGCAGCCGCCGCGCGGCACGGGTACGGTGCGCACCATCCGCATCGGCGGCGAGGGCGAGGCGCAGATCGACTTCCAGCCCTGCGGCGGCACGCATGTTGCAAACACCGCCGAGATCGGCGCCGTGATGGTCACCAAGATCGAGAAAAAGAGCGCCAACAGCCGCCGCGTGGTGCTGGGCTGGGCCGCCTGAGCCGCCGCAACCCTCGGAACTTCGCACCACTCCCCTGCTCCGACTGACGGCATGATCTTTTCCCGCTTTAACATCGCTACGTTTCTGGTAGCAGCCGCCGCAGCCTGCATGCCGGCTGCGGCCCAATTGGCATCCAGGCCGGGAGCGGTGGTCACCACCCCCCACGTGCGCGCCGAACTGGTGGCGCATGCGCCCGAAGGCGTTGCGCCGGGCGCACCGGTCTGGGTCGGTCTGCAGATCACCCACCAGCCCGAGTGGCACACCTACTGGAAGAACGCCGGCGATTCGGGCCTTCCCACCGAGCTGAACTGGACGCTGCCGAGCGGCGTGGCGGCCGGCGAGATCGCCTGGCCGGTGCCGCGCAAGATTCCGGTCGGCAACCTCGCCAACTACGGCTACGAAGGCACGGTGCTGCTGCCGGTGCCGCTCGAGGTGTCGAGCAACTTCAAGCCGCCGCTGGCCCTGGGCGCCGGCGCATCGGCGCTCGACGTGCGGCTCAAGGCCAGCTGGCTGGTGTGCCGCAAGGAATGCATTCCCGAGGAAGGCGAATTCACCCTGGCCCTGCCGCTGCAAGGCTCGACCGCGCTGCACAAGGCCGAGTTCGACGCGGCGCAGGCCGCGCAGCCGCAGCCGCTGGCCAAGCCGGGCGCGGTCGAGGTCAGCGGCAACAACCTGCAGGTGCGCCTCGAAGGCCTGCCCGCCTCGGCCCGCGGCAAGACCCTGGGCTTCTTCCCCGAAACGCCCGAGCTGATCCGCACCGCCGCCGAATCGGGCAAGGACTGGACCCAGAGCTGGCAAGGCGGCACCTGGACCGCCACGCTCCCGCTGGCCGACCAGCGCAGCGCCAGCCCGACGACCCTGCCACTGGTGGTGGCGCTGGCCGAGGCCGACCGGCAGCCGGGCCAGCCCGTTGCCTGGCGCACCGAGGCGCCCGTCAGCGGCAGTTGGCCGGCCGCGGCGCCGCGCGCGGAGGTCTCGCCCGCGCTGCAGGCGGCCCTGGCCGCCAATGCGGCCGCCGCGCCTTCGTCGCCTTCTTCGGATCTGCCGCCGCAACCCACGGTCACGCTGATGGCCGCGCTGCTCGGCGCGCTGCTCGGCGGACTGCTGCTGAACCTCATGCCCTGCGTCTTCCCGATCCTGGCGATCAAGGTGCTGGGCTTCGCGCGGCAGGCCGGGAACCACAGCGCGCACCGCACCGCGGGCCTGGCCTACACCGCCGGCGTGATGCTCTCGGTGCTCGCGCTGGGCGGCGCCATGCTGGGGCTGCGCGCGGCCGGCGCCCAGCTCGGCTGGGGCTTCCAGCTGCAATCGCCGGCCGTGGTGGCGGCGCTGGCGGCGCTGTTCACGCTGATCGGACTCAACCTCGCGGGCCTGTTCGAATTCGGCCGCGCCGCGCCCCTGTCGCTGTGCTCGGCGCAGGCCCGGCATCCGATTGCCAACGACTTTCTTTCGGGCGTGCTGGCGGTGGTGATCGCTTCGCCTTGCACCGCGCCGTTCATGGGCGTCTCGCTCGGCTTTGCCATCGGGCTTCCGGCGACCCAGGCGCTGCTGCTGTTCGCCGCGCTGGGACTGGGCCTGGCGCTGCCGTACCTGGTGGCGGGCTTCATTCCGGCCGTGGCGCTGCTGCTGCCCAAGCCCGGCCCCTGGATGAACACGCTGCGCCGGCTGCTGGCGTTCCCGATGTTCGCCACCGTGGCCTGGCTGGTCTGGGTGCTGGGCCAGCAAAGCGGCATCGATGGCGCGGGCACCCTGCTCGCGCTGCTAGTGTGCATGGCCGCCATCGTCTGGGCGCTGACGCTGCGCGGCCGCACGCGGCTGGTGATTGCCACGCTGATGGTCGCATTCACCGCGGTGCTGGCCGCTGCCATCGGGCGCAACGTGCTGCAGACGGTGGAGCCGGCCAGGATGGCGGCCACCGCGGGGCAGCGCTGGCAGCCCTGGTCGGCCGAGCGCGTGGCCGAGCTCACGGGCGCCGGGCAGCCGGTGTTCATCGACTTCACGGCCGCCTGGTGCGTGACCTGCCAGTACAACAAGAAGGCCACCCTGGCGGATGCCGAGGTGCTGGCCGATTTCGACAGCAAGAAGGTCGCGATGCTGCGCGCCGACTGGACGCGCCGCGACCCGGCCATCACCGCCGCGCTGACCGCGCTCGGCCGCAGCGGCGTGCCGCTGTACGTGCTGCAGGCGCCCGGCAAGGCGCCGGTCGTGCTGACCGAGATCCTGGGCAAGGACGAGGTGCGCGCCGCGCTTGCCGCGCTTTGACCCCCGGCGTGACATGGGTTGTCACATGCACATGAGCAAAGCGCTCTAAGCTGTCGCCGTTGTTCGTTTTTTCTTTTGGAGTTCAAGCTGGCCATGTCACTTTCGCCATCGTCCGACTCGCGTTCCATTCGTGCCGCGCGCCATGCCCGTGCGGCCCTCAGCCGCGCCTCGCGCCGCGCCGTGGTGGCGGCCGCCGTGGCGCTGGGCGCCACCTTCCTGATGGGCAACAATGCCTTCGCCGCGCCCGCCGTGGGCCAGCAGGCGCCCGACTTCGTTGCGGTGGACACCAGCGGCGCCAAGCACAAGCTGTCCGACTTTGCCGGCAAGTTCGTGGTGCTCGAGTGGACCAACCCGGGCTGCCCCTTCGTGCGCAAGCACTACAACAGCGGCAACATGCCCGCCACGCAGAAGGCCGCCACGGCCCAGGGCGTGGTCTGGCTGTCGGTCAATTCCACCGAGCGCGCGGCCAGCGACTACCTGCAGCCCGCCGCGCTCGACGCCTGGATGAAGTCGCAGAAGGCCGCGCCCACCGCAGTGCTGATGGACGAGGACGGCGTGATCGGCCAGGCCTACGGCGCGCGCACCACGCCGCACATTTTCATCATCGATCCCAAGGGCATGCTGGTGTATGCCGGCGGCATCGACAGCATCGCCTCGGCCCGGCCCGACGACATCAAGAGCGCGACCAACTACGTCAACCGGGCGCTCGGCGAAGCCTTCGGCGGCAAGCCGATCTCGACCGCCTCCACGCGGCCCTACGGCTGCTCGGTGAAGTACAAGAGCTGACGACGCCCCACAGGCAGTGACAGGTACCTGACTCGCGCGGTCAGGCGGTGGTCGGGAACCCCGGCCTACCCTCGGACGAACGACATCGCCCAAGGGGACAACCAGATGAATCCTGCGCAATCCGCCGCGCAACCATCGGCCGCGGCCGCCGCCCGCACCGCGCCAGGCACCGCTTCTTCCAGCGCTTCCTCCTCCTCGAAATTCGCCACCGTGCTGCGCGTGACGGGCGGCAATTTCATGGAGATGTTCGACTTCTTCCTGTTCGGCTTCTACGCCACGCAGATCTCGAAGGCCTTCTTCCCGGCGGGCAACGAATTCGCCTCGCTGATGCTGACCTTCATGACCTTCGGCGCGGGCTTCCTGATGCGGCCGCTGGGCGCGATCTTCCTGGGCGCCTACGTCGACCGCGTGGGCCGCCGCAAGGGCCTGATCGCCACGCTCGCGCTGATGGCGGTGGGCACGCTGCTCATCGCCTGCGTACCGAGCTACGCCACCATCGGCTTCGCGGCGCCGCTCCTGGTGCTGGTCGGGCGGCTGCTGCAGGGCTTCTCGGCCGGCGTGGAACTGGGCGGCGTCTCGGTCTACCTGTCGGAGATGGCCACGCCGGGACGCAAGGGCTTCTACGTGAGCTGGCAGTCGGCCAGCCAGCAGGTGGCGATCATCGTGGCGGCCGCGCTCGGCTACTGGCTCAACGTGACGTTCAGCCCGCAGGAGATCGGCGACTTCTACTGGCGCATTCCGTTCTTCGTCGGCTGCCTGATCGTGCCGGTGCTGTTCATCATCCGCCGCTCGCTGCAGGAGACCGAGGAGTTCATGGCGCGCAAGCACCGGCCCGACGCGCGCGAGATCTTCCAGTCGATGGTGGCCAACTGGGGCCTCGTCGTGGCCGGGATGATGCTGGTGTCGATGACCACCGTGTCGTTCTACCTGATCACGGTCTACACGCCCACCTTCGGCAAGTCGGTGCTGCACCTGAGCACGACCGACGCGCTGGTCGTCACGCTGTGCGTGGCCATCTCCAACTTCATCTGGCTGCCGGTCATGGGCGCGCTGTCCGACCGCGTGGGCCGCAAGCCGCTGCTGATTCTCTTCACGGTGCTGACCATCCTCACTGCGTACCCGTCGCTCAAGTGGCTGGTCGGCGCGCCGAGCTTCGGGCGCATGCTCGAAGTGGAGCTGTGGCTGTCGTTTCTCTACGCGAGCTACAACGGCGCGATGGTGGTGGCGCTCACCGAGGTGATGCCGGTCAATGTGCGCACCGCCGGCTTCTCGCTGGCCTACAGCCTCGCGACGGCGCTGTTCGGCGGCTTCACGCCCGCCATTGCCACCGGCCTGATCGAGATGACCGGCGACAAGGGCGCGCCGGGCCTGTGGATGACGGCCGCTGCCGCCTGCGGGCTGGTGGCGACGCTGGTGCTCTATCGGCGCAACGTGGACCCGGCGGATTCGGTGCGGGTGCCGGTGGTCTGAATTCTGGTTCTTGCGCGCTTGTCGGTTCAGGGCGCGCTCCCGCCGACGGGGTACCTTGCTCCGCGAATGTCCTCCGGCCTGCGGCCTCCCCCTTGTACCGGGACTTCTCGCGCAGTCAAGCACGGGTTTGGGTTGGTTTTTCTACCAAGCTGTATCGCTTGCGAGGCATTGAGGATCGAGGCGCAACGAAACGAGGAACAGACTGCACATCTACCGACGGTCTTGTTGCA
>NZ_JBFTRJ010000022.1:0-86410 GCF_056399465.1 Variovorax sp. 01N425
GTCGTAGGCCTTGGCTTCGCCGCCGAACTTGGCCGACAGCACCGTGGCGATGGCCGCCGTCAGCGTGGTCTTGCCGTGGTCAACGTGACCGATCGTGCCCACGTTCACGTGCGGCTTGGTGCGGGTGAATTTACCTTTTGCCATTTTTCAATCCTTGAAAGAGCATTCCCGTGTATTGGTTTTATGTCTGCACCCGATTGCTGGTTCGCCTCGCACGGGAACGTGGCGGCACCGGATCGCAGACAAAGAGAGCCGCGCACTGCGCGACCCCACATTCTTTTTAATCAGTTGGGGACAGAGCAGATTTGCTGCGCAAATCCTGGTCTGTCCCGCAAAGACATTACTTTGCGCGAGCAGCCACGATGGCTTCGGCAACGTTGCGCGGAGCTTCGGCGTAGTGCTTGAACTCCATCGTGTACGTGGCGCGGCCTTGCGACATCGAACGCAGCGTGGTCGAGTAGCCGAACATTTCCGACAGCGGCACTTCGGCCTTGATGGACTTGCCGCCACCGATCATGTCGTCCATGCCCTGCACCATGCCGCGGCGTGACGAGAGGTCGCCCATCACGTTGCCGGCGTAGTCTTCAGGCGTTTCGACTTCCACGGCCATCATCGGCTCGAGGATCACGGGGTTGGCCTTGCGGGCGCCTTCCTTGAAACCGAAGATCGCGGCCATCTTGAACGCCATTTCGTTCGAGTCCACGTCGTGGTACGAGCCGAAGTGCAGCGTGACCTTGACGTCGACGACGGGGTAGCCCGCCAGCACGCCTTGCGTCAGCGCTTCCACAACGCCCTTTTCCACTGCGGGGATGTATTCGCGAGGAACCACACCGCCCTTGATGGCGTCGACGAATTCGAAGCCCTTGCCGGCTTCCTGCGGCTCGAGCTTGAGCACGACGTGGCCGTACTGGCCCTTGCCGCCCGACTGGCGAACGAACTTGCCTTCGGCTTCCTCGACGGTCTTGCGGATCGTTTCGCGGTAGGCCACCTGCGGCTTGCCCACGTTGGCTTCCACGCCGAACTCGCGCTTCATGCGGTCCACGATGATTTCGAGGTGCAGCTCGCCCATGCCGGCGATGATGGTCTGGCCCGATTCCTCGTCGGTCTTGACGCGGAACGACGGGTCTTCCTGAGCGAGGCGCTGCAGGGCGATGCCCATCTTTTCCTGGTCGGCCTTGGTCTTGGGCTCGACGGCCTGCGAGATCACCGATTCCGGGAACACCATGCGCTCGAGCGTCACGACGGCTGCCGGGTCGCACAGGGTTTCGCCCGTGGTGACTTCCTTCAGGCCCACGCAGGCAGCGATGTCGCCGGCGCGGATTTCGTTGACTTCTTCGCGGTTGTTCGCGTGCATCTGCACGATACGGCCGATGCGTTCCTTCTTGCCGCGCACCGGGTTGTAGACGCTGTCGCCCTTGGTCAGCACGCCCGAGTAGACGCGCACGAAGGTCAGCTGGCCCACGAACGGGTCGGTCATCAGCTTGAATGCGAGCGCCGAGAACTTCTCGTTGTCGTCAGCCTTGCGGGTGACGGGGGCTTCGTCTTCGTCGGTGCCGTTGACCGGCGGAATGTCGGTCGGAGCGGGCATGTATTCGACGACGGCGTCGAGCATGGCCTGCACGCCCTTGTTCTTGAAGGCCGAGCCGCACAGCATCGGCTGGATTTCGCCGGCGATGGTGCGCTGGCGAATGGCCTTCTTGATTTCCTCTTCGGACAGCTCGCCGCCTTCGAGGTACTTGTTCATCAGCTCTTCGCTCGCTTCGGCAGCGGCTTCGACGAGCTTTTCGCGGTATTCGTTGCAGACGTCGGTCAGGTTCGCGGGGATTTCACCGTAGGTGAAGGTCACGCCCTTGTCTTCGTCCCAGATGATGGCCTTCATCTTCACGAGGTCGACGATGCCCTGGAAGTGCTCTTCGGCACCGATCGGGATCTGGATCACGACGGGATTGGCCTTCAGGCGGTCCACCATCATCTGGCGCACGCGCAGGAAGTCGGCGCCGGTGCGGTCCATCTTGTTGACGAACGCAAGGCGCGGCACCTTGTACTTGTTGGCCTGGCGCCAGACGGTTTCCGACTGGGGCTGCACGCCGCCGACAGCGTCGTACACCATGACGGCGCCGTCCAGCACGCGCATCGAGCGCTCGACTTCAATGGTGAAGTCCACGTGGCCGGGGGTGTCGATGATGTTGATGCGGTGTTCTTCGAACTTGCCGGCCATGCCCTTCCAGAAGCAGGTGGTGGCAGCCGAGGTGATCGTGATGCCACGCTCTTGCTCTTGCTCCATCCAGTCCATCGTGGCGGCGCCATCGTGCACTTCACCGATCTTGTGGTTCACACCGGTGTAGAACAGGATGCGCTCGGTCGTCGTGGTCTTGCCGGCGTCGATGTGCGCGGAGATGCCGATGTTGCGGTAGCGCTCGATGGGGGTCTTGCGGGACATGATTTACTTTCGGGTTAAATGCGTTGAGCGCTGGGCCTCGAGCACGGGCGACGTCGCCCGACACTCAACACCCAACGCCCAAGCGAAGTTTGATTCTTAGAAGCGGAAGTGGCTGAATGCCCGGTTGGCTTCTGCCATGCGGTGCACTTCGTCGCGCTTCTTCATGGCGCCGCCACGGCCTTCCGTGGCTTCCATCAGCTCGTTGGCCAGGCGCAGGGCCATCGACTTCTCGCCGCGCTTGCGGGCGGCTTCCTTGATCCAGCGCATCGACAGGGCGAGGCGGCGGACCGGGCGGACTTCGACCGGCACCTGGTAGTTCGCACCACCGACGCGGCGCGACTTGACTTCGACCATCGGCTTCACGTTGTTGATGGCAACGGTGAAGGCCTCGAGCGGGTCCTTGTCGGGGTTCTTCTTTTCGATGAAGTCGAGCGCGCCATAAATGATGCGCTCGGCAACAGCCTTCTTGCCGCCTTCCATGATCACGTTCATGAACTTCGACAGCTCGACATTGCCGTACTTGGGATCCGGCAGGATTTCACGTTTGGGGACTTCGCGACGACGTGGCATTTTTCTAACCTCTTTGCTTCAGTTGGCACCGTTTCGGGTACCGCGAGAGCCATTCCGGACTCTCACTTACTCGACCCGACATTGGGTCACTTCGTTCGATGTGCCCGCCAAGGCAACCGAACACCGCTTGTTTGTTTTCTACGACAGGAAGGCTTAAGCCTTCTTGGGACGCTTCGCGCCGTACTTGGAACGCGACTGCTTGCGGTCTTTCACGCCTTGCAGGTCGAGCGAACCGCGCACGATGTGGTAGCGAACACCGGGCAAGTCCTTGACACGACCGCCGCGAACCAGCACGACGCTGTGTTCCTGCAGGTTGTGGCCTTCGCCGCCGATGTAGGAGATGACTTCGAAGCCGTTGGTCAGGCGGACCTTGGCAACTTTACGAAGCGCCGAGTTGGGCTTCTTGGGCGTCGTGGTGTAGACGCGGGTGCAGACACCGCGGCGTTGCGGCGAGTTCTGCATGGCAGGGCTCTTCGAATTGATCTTTTCGATCGTTCGACCCTGACGCACCAGTTGATTGATGGTTGGCATGAATGAATTAGTCCCAAAACAACCCGGCCCTGGCTGTGAAGCCGCCCCTGCCTTGTCGTGACGCAAGGCAAGGAAACCGGGAATAACGAAAACGTGAAACCCTTCGGAAAATTCCGAAAAGCCCACGAGTATAGCAGGCGGGCTTGAAACGGCAAGGACAGCGTCGGCCGGCGCTGCCTGGCGCCCTTCCTTACTTGATCCAGAGCCGGACGGCGTCCCAGGCGCGGCCGAGGATGCCCGCCTGTTCGACGCCTTCCAGCGCCACCAGCGGCACGTCCGCCAGCGGCTGGTCGTCCAGGGTCACCTTGAGCGAGCCCACGGGCTGGTACTTGGTGAACGGCGCCACCAGCGGATCGGGGCGCGCCACCTGGGTCTTGATCTTGCTGGCGGTACCGGCCGGTACCGCGACCACGATGGCTTCCGGGCGGCCCAGCTTGAGCGTGTTGGCCTTGCCCTTCCAGACCGCCGGCGTGGCGGCCGGCTGGCCGGCGTCGAACAGGCGCACGGCGTCGTAGGCGGTGTAGCCCCAGTTCAGGAGCTTTTGCGATTCGTTCGCGCGCACGGTCTCGCCCGAGGTGCCCAGCACGATCGACAGCAGCCGGCGCCCGCCGGTCAGGTTGGGGAAGTCGCGCTTGGCGGTGGCGATCATGCAGTAGCCGGCCGCTTCGGTGTGGCCGGTCTTCAGGCCGTCGACGGTCGGGTCGCGGAACAGCAGCAGGTTGCGGTTGGTGTCGTTGGTCGAGGGCGTGCCCGGGTAGCGGTACTTCTTGATCGCGTAGTACTTGGCTTCTTCCGGGAAGTCGCGCACCAGGCGCGTCGCAAGGATGCTCAGGTCGCGCGCCGTGGTGGTGTGGCCGGGCGCGGTGAGGCCTTCGGGGTTCTTGTAGCTCGTGTTCTTCATGCCCAGCGCCTTGGCCTGGGCGTTCATGAGCTCGACGAAATGCTCCACGGTGCCGCCCACGCCTTCGGCCAGCGCCACGGTGGCGTCATTGCCCGACTGCACGATCAGCCCCTTGATCAGGTCTTCGACCGGCACCTGCATCTTGGGATCGATGAACATGCGCGAACCGGGCATCTTCCAGGCGCGCTGGCTGACCGGCATGGTCTGGGTCAGCGTGATCTTCTTGGCGCGCAGCGCGTCGAACACGATGTAGGCCGACATCAGCTTGGTGAGCGACGCCGGTTCGACCGGGCTGTCGATGTCCTTCTGCGCAAGGATCTGGTTGGCCGTGACGTCGAGCAGCAGGTAGCTGCGCGCGGCGATCTCGGGCGGTGCCGGCACCTGGGCAGCGGCGATCATGCCAACCGATGCGGCGGCGGCCAGCACCAGCGCGCGAAACGCGTCAAAAAAACGATTCATGGGAGCAATAGGAGAGACGGGAGGAGACGAAAACGCAAGCCCGTGAGGCTTTTCATGCGGCGCCCGCGCGCAGATGGCGGACGACCAGGCTTTTGAGGAGGGGCAATTGTCCGTGAAAGAAATGGCCGCCGCCCGGAATAACCGTGACAGGCAGTGACTGCGGCCGCGCCCAGTCCATGACCGCCGCCAGCGGCACCGTGTCGTCGGCCTCGCCGTGGACCACCAGCGTGCGCTCGTGCGCCTCGGCCGGCAGCGTGGCGACCGAAAAGCGCGAAGCCGCCGTTCCAACCAGCACGAGCTGCCGCAGGTCGCGAGCGGCCCAGAGCTTTTCGGCCGCGCAGCTTGCCACGAAGGCGCCGAACGAGAAGCCGGCAATCGCCAGCGGGCCTTCGGGCGCGAGCTGGGAGACGACGTTCATCATGTCTTCGCATTCGCCGCGCCCCTCGTCGTGCACGCCTTCGCTCGCACCCACGCCGCGGAAGTTGAAACGCACCGCGGTCCAGCCGCAGGAGACAAACGCGCGCGCCAGGGTCTGCACCACCTTGTTGTCCATGGTGCCGCCGAACAGCGGATGCGGATGGGCGATCACGGCGATGCCGCGCGCGGCCTCGGCCGGCTGGTCGCGCTGCACCTCGATGGCGCCGGCGGCGCCCTGGAGGCGGATCTTTTCGGTCTGGGAATTCATGATGCGAGGAATGGAACTGACCGACCCCGAGGGCTTGGGTGCACGGTACGAGCGCGGGATCCCGCCAAAAGTTCAGCGGCCCACATCGGGAGGCAGCAGCAGGCGCTCGACGACCTGGCCGTTCTTCAGGTGCGAGTCGACGATCTCGTCGATGTCGTCGGCATCGACGAAGGTGTACCAGACCGCTTCGGGATAGACCACCGCCACCGGGCCGCCGGCGCAGCGGTCCAGGCAGCCCGCCTTGTTGACGCGCACCTTGCCGGGACCGGCCAGCCCCGCCTCCTTGACCTTCGCCTTGCAGCGGTCGAAACCCGCCTGGGCGTTGTGCAGGGCGCAGCAGTCTTCCCCGTTCTTGCGCTCGTTCAGGCAAAAGAAGATGTGGCGGCCGTAGTAGCCGCGCGGCGCGGCAGAAGAGGAACTGGGCATCGGTAGATTTTAGTGACGCCCGCCGCAGGCCATTAGCCGGCCGGCCGCCCCCGGCGCGACAGCGCGGCCACCACATAGGCAAGAACCGCGAACGGCCACAGCCATCCGAGCCACTGCGCCAGCCCGTGGAAGCGGATGAAGCGCCCCTGCTCCCAGGTGGCGAGGGTCTGTGCGAAATAGGCGCTCTCGGGCGCCTGGTTCAGCAGGCTCAGCTGGATCACCAGCGCCACCAGCAGCAGGGCCGCGCACAGCCGCCGCGGTGCGCCGAGCAGCAGCACGCCGGCCACCAGCGCCGTCGCAATGCCGACCTGCACCGGCAGGCCCAGCCAGGCCCATGCGTGCTCGGGGCCGTAGCTCAGCGCCGCCGACAGCGCCGAGGCGCCGATGCCCGCCAGCAGCGTGAGCGGCAGCAGCACGGCACGCCGGGCGACCGTGCGCGTCACCATGAAAGCCAGCAGGCACGGCACCAGGGCACCGAGCATCACGCACAGCAGTTCGACGGCCGGTACCAGCGGCTCCAGCTCGAACTGGCGCAGCGGCATCCAGTCGATGAAGGGCGTGTCGAGCAGCCACTCGGAGACCGCGACTTCGAGCCGCTCGAACACCTGGCCGAGGCCGAAGGTCACGGCTGCCGGGAACAGCAGCGCCAGCGGCCACAGCGCGAGCAGCACCAGCGCGCCGCGCGAATCCTCGACGAACCACAGCGAGCGCGTGCGGCTCCAGTGCGCCACCGCGCCGAGCCGCTCGAGCCCCGCCGCGAGCAGGGCTCCCAGCAGCGCGCCGGAGCTGTTCAGGCCCAGGTCGACATTGGAGGGAATGCGCGCAGGCAGATAGCTCTGCAGCGTTTCCATGGCAAAGGCCACGGCCGCGCCGGCCAGCGTGGCGCGCAGCACCGCACGCCAGACGCTGGCGTCGCGCCGCGTCCGCAATACCGCGAGCGCGCACAGGAAGCCGAAGGGCACGTAGCCGCCCACGTTGATCGCGAAGTCGAAGCCCGTCCAGTACTTGGGCCACGAGGCCGACAGGTAGGCCCACGGCGCAATGCCCTGGTCGCGCCAGTCGGCGAACGGGTACAGGCTGGCATAGACGATCAGCGCCGCGTAGGCCAGCGCCAGGGGCAGCGCGGCGGACTTGTGCTGCGTCTCCACCTTGGCTTTCGGGCTCAGAACGGCTTGACCACCACCAGCACCACGATGCCGAGCAGCAGCAGGACCGGCAGTTCGTTGAACCAGCGGTACCAGCGATCGTTGCGCTGGGTGCCCCCGGCCACGAAGCGGCGCAGCAGCACGCCGCAGGCATGGTGATACCCGATCACCGCCAGCACCAGCGCCAGCTTGGCATGCAGCCAGCCGTTGCCGGGGCCGCGCCCGATGCCATAGCCCAGCCAGAGCCAGAGGCCGAAACCCAGCGCCGGAATGGCCAGGAAGGTGGTGAAGCGCAACAGCTTGCGCGCCATCAGAAGCAAGCGCTCGCGTTCGGCCACGGACTCGGGCGGCACCATCGCCAGGTTGACGAAGATCCGGGGGAGGTAGAACAACCCCGCGAACCAGCTGGCAATGAAGACGATGTGAAGAGATTTAACCCAGAGCATGGGGCCAGTTTAGTGGCGGGCCGCGCCGTGCAGGCCGGGCTTTGGCGCCGGCGCGGATGCACCGGGCAAAAAAAAGCCCGACGTCTTCACGTCGGGCTGGGAAGCCCTTTTGCTGTCACACATCAAGGCACCCGCTCAGGGAGGAAAAGCGGGGAGCGGTAAACCGCCCGCTTTTGAATTTAACAAAGGCGAAACAAAGTTTCAAGCGGCTCGGGGCAGATTCTTTGACAATTCCGCACGAAAAAACGAGAACCTTCGATTTACGCCGCCGGCGTGGTTGTCGGACAACCCGCGGACGAGCGCCCGATGCACGAATTGGCGCTTCAGGCACAATTTTCCGCCTATGACGCCATCTTCCTTTGCCATGTATCCCGCCGGCCGGCCGCGCCGCCTGCGCCGCGACAGCTTCACCCGCAACCTCGTCAGGGAGCATGCGCTGACGGCGCACGACCTCATCTACCCGGTGTTCGTGCAGGAAGGCGAGAAAAAGCGCGAGGCCGTGGCGTCGATGCCCGGCGTGGATCGCCTGAGCCTCGACCTGCTGCTGCCGGTGGCCGAGCAGTGCGTGGAGGCCGGCATCCCGGTGATGGCGCTCTTTCCGGTGATCGATGCCGGCCTCAAGACGCCCGCGGGCGACGAGGCCTTCAATCCCGAGGGGCTGATTCCGCGCGTGGTCGCGGCGCTGAAGTCGCGCTTTCCGGAGCTCGGCGTCATGACCGACGTGGCGCTCGACCCCTACACCAGCCACGGGCAGGACGGCCTGCTCGACGACACCGGCTACATCCTCAACGACGCCACCGTGGAAGTGTTGGTGAAGCAGGCGCTCACACAGTCCCAAGCCGGCGTGGACATTGTGGCGCCCAGCGACATGATGGATGGGCGCATTGGCGCGATCCGCACCGCGCTGGAAGCCCGCGGCGACATCCACACCCGCATCATGGCCTACAGCGCCAAGTACGCGAGCGCCTTCTACGGCCCGTTCCGCGATGCCGTGGGCTCGGCCGCGACGCTCGGCAAGAGCAACAAGAAGGTCTACCAGATGGACCCGGGCAACAGCGACGAGGCGCTGCGCGAAGTGGGCCTGGACATTGCCGAGGGCGCCGACATGGTGATGGTCAAGCCCGGCATGCCCTACCTGGACATCGTGCGCCGCGTGAAGGACGAATTTCGCGTACCCACCTTCGCCTACCAGGTGAGCGGCGAATACGCGATGCTCAAGGCCGCGGCCCAGAACGGCTGGCTCGACCACGATGCGGTGGTGCTCGAAAGCCTGCTCGCCTTCAAGCGCGCCGGCGCCGACGGCGTGCTCACCTACTTTGCGCTCGACGCCGCGCGGTTGCTGCAAAAACAATAGCGCATGCGCATCTTCGAAATCGACCCCTCGCGCGTGAGCGAGCACCCGGCGCTGGCTCCGCTCGCGCTGCCCGGGGCCTGCGCGGCGCAAGGCTATCTCTGGATTTCGCTCACGCGGGACGAATTCCGCGCCTCGCTGCCCGCGGTCCAGCAGATCCTGCAGTCGCTCTGCCAGGCGCAGCTGGTCGACCTGCATGTGGCGGACCTGCTCAACGACCAGCTGCCCTCGCACTACGACTACACCTCGCAATACGACGTGCTGGTGTTCCGGCGCCTTTCGAGCGGCCCTGGCCAGGCGGCGCTGGGCAATGGCAAGGGCACCACGGGCGGCGAGCCGCCCCTTCCCGCACCCTTGCGCCGCGGCCCTCCGGTGCTGCGCCGGGTCGACACCCGCCCCGTGGGTTTCGCGCTGTTCGACCGCGTGCTGCTGTCGGTGCACCCCGAGGACGGCGCGGTGCGCGACTTGTTTGCCGCCCGGCTGCTCGCCGCCGGCTCGCCGGACGACAAGGGCGCCCCCGCGCTCGACGTGCGCGCCACCTCGGCCCGCGTGCCGACCGGCACCGCCGACCTGATGCTGCGCGTCATCAACCAGATCGTCGACGGCTACCTGGACATGCGCCGCGAACTCACGCGCCAGCTCGACCATTGGCAGACCGAGCTGATCGATCCGCGCAGCCGCTTCACCAATTGGGGCGCGCTGATGGAAGCCCGGCAGTCGCTGCACCACCTGGACGAGATCTGCGAGGACCAGCGCGCGGCCATCCAGGACTGGATCGACTCGCTCGAGACGCTGCCCCCAGCCAAGGGCGAGGCGGAGCAGCGCGAGCGGGAACTGATCATGGTGCGAAGCCGCGACGTGCTCGAGCACATCGAGCGCGTGGTGCACCACGTGCGCCGGCTCGAACAGAACGCGGAGACCGCGGTGCAGATGCATTTCAGCGTGCAGGGCCACCGCGCCAACGACATCATGCGGGTGCTCACCGTGCTGACGGCCATCTTCCTGCCGCTCAACCTCATTGCCGGCATCTTCGGCATGAACTTCGAGTTCATTCCGCTGGTGCACAAGGCCGATGGCTTCTGGATCGCCATGACCGCGATGCTGGTGATCGCGCTGCTGCTGGTGCTGGTGTTCTGGCGCAAGCGCTACCTGGCGCGCACGCGCTGAAGCGCGCAACCCGCCTGAAAGCAAAAAGGCCACGCAAATGCGTGGCCTTTTTGCTTGCCCGCGAGGGGCAGCAGCGGTTTCGCCGGTCTTACTTGGCGACGGCGCCCGAGCCTTGCTGGGCCTGGACGCGTGCGTCCATCGGGTGGGGCATGGTCGAGACGACCTTGCTGTTGACGCGCGAGCCCGAGGTCACGTTCTGGTCGGGAGCGTAGGCGGTGCGAACGGCTTCGGCTTCGACCAGCGCACGGTCCTTCGACACGGCGACCGTTTCCGGGCCGCGCGAGCCGCGGGTCACGTTCTGGTTGGGGGCCGATGCGGCGCGCACGGCTTCGGCGTTGACTTCGTCGCGGCTCTTGGTCGAGACGGCGGTGTTCACGCCATCGTAGGTTTCGGCTTGGGCGCCGGTGGCGGCCAGCAGGGTCAGGGCAGCGGCGGCGAGGATGTGCGAGGTCTTCATGTCAATTCCTTGTGTTGGTTGGATGGTTCGTCCACCAGGCTCGCTCGTTCATTCGTTCGTGCTCACCTGTGCGGCGAGTTTCCAACTGAACGGCCGGTGTAAATCACGCGGAACAGAGACACGGTGTTTCCTCTATTGAAACAATGACGCGCCGGCGGCATGCACACGAACCGAGCGCGCACCGGCGCCTGCAAATGCCGGGGCTTCCCCGAAAATCGAAGCGGGCCGGCCGCGGAACGGAAACAATGGGCGCTTTGACATGGACAGTCTCGATCTGATCAGAACCTTCCGGGAAGTGGCCTCGCATGGCAGCTTCTCGCACGCGGCAAAGAAGCTCGACATGTCGAAGGCGACGGTCAGCAAGTACGTGGCGGAGCTCGAAACGCGCTTCGGCGTGCGCCTTCTCAACCGCTCCACGCGTTCCGTGAGCCTGACCGATGCCGGGCAGCTGCTGCTCGAGCGCAGCACCCCGGTGCTCGAAATGGTGGAGCTCACGCAGGCCGAGCTGCAGGAGCGCGCCAGGCAGCCCGGCGGCCGGCTGCGGATTTCGGCGCCGCATGGCATGGGCAACGGCGAGTTCCCGGGCCTTCTGGCCGACTTCATGCGCTACTACCCGGACGTGAGCATCAGCCTGCAGCTGACCAACCGCACGGTCGACCTCGCGGAAGAAGGCATCGATGTCGACATCCGCAGCGGCCCGGTGGCGGACGCCAACCTGATCGTGCGCAAGCTGATGCTGATGGAGATGGTGGTCTGCGCCTCGCCGGTGTACTGGAAGAAGCACGGCAAGCCCGGGCATCCGCGCGACCTTGCGGGACACGAGGCGCTCACGCATTCGCTGCTGGGCGCCCAGCCGGTCTGGCGCTTCGACGACGGCGGCGAGCCGCTGGACGTGCCGGTGAAGAGCCGCATGGACTGCACCGAGGGCGCGCCGCTGATCCGGGTGGCGATGCGCGGCTTCGGCGTGATCTACCTGCCCTCGATCCTGGTGCAGTCGCACATCGACCACGGCGAACTGGTGCCGGTGCTGCAGGGCTATGCGCGCAAGGACATGTGGCTGTCGGCGGCCTACCTGCAGCGGCGCCACAACAGCGCCGCGCTGCGTGCGCTGCTCGACTTTCTGCAGACCCGCATCGGCGCGGGCGCGCGCAAGCAATAAACCGCCGGGCTCCGGCCGCGCTCAGCCGACGTGCTTGGCGAAGAATTCGAGCGTGCGCGTGCGTGCGAGCCTGGCGGCCTCGGCGTTGTAGGAGCCGCGCTGGTCGCAGTTGAAGCCGTGGCCCGATTCGTAGACGTGCACCTGCACCTCGGGATGCGCCTTCTTGAAGGTCTCGATGGTGTCCAGCGGGATCCAGTGGTCCTGGTTGCCGAAATGCGCGAGCACCGGCACCTTGGGCTGGCGCGCGGTTTCTTCCGGCGTGGTCATGCCGCCGCCGTAGTAGGGCGCCGCGGCGGCAATGCCCGGAACCAGGCTGGCGGCGCGCCAGACCAGCAGGCCGCCCCAGCAATAGCCCACGATGCCGACCTTGCCGGCCTTGGAGGCATAGGCCACGGCGGCCTCGATGTCCTGCAGCACGCCGGGCGCGGGCAGCGCCTCGACCGCGGTCTTCAGCGCGAAGCCGGCCTTCATGTCCTCGTCGCTGTAGCCGAGCTCGACGCCCGGCTTCACGCGGTGGAAGGTCGAGGGCGACACCGCCAGGTAGCCGTCGGCCGCGTAGCCGTCGGCCACCGAGCGGATGTGCGAGTTGACGCCGAAGATCTCCGGCACCACGACCACCGCGCCGCGCGGCTTGCCGGCGGGCTCGGCCACGTAGGCGGGAAAGGTGAAGCCGTCCTTGGCTTTCAGATCGATGAATTGACCCATGATGTCTTGCTCCTTGAATCGCAACTGAATGGAATGCCGGTTACTGGCGCAGCGCGCGCTCGACGAAGTCGAGCCGGTCCTGGCCCCAGAATATCTCGCCATCGATGACATAGCTTGGCGCACCGAACACCTGGATGTCGATCGCTTCCTGCGTGTAAGCCTCGTAACGCTCCTGCACCGCCTGGCTCTGCGACTGCTCCGCGCGCTTGGGCGACAGCCCGCATTCGACCACCAGCGAATCGAGCACCTTCGGGTCGCCGATGTTGCGCTCCTGCACCCACACGGCCGCGAACACCGCCGCGCACATGCGCATGGCGGCCTCGGTGCCGTCGTGCATGTCGACCGCGATGATGACCCGGGCCGCGTCGTCGCTGGCCACCGGGAAGAATTTCGGCTTGGTGTTCAGCGGCAGGCCGAGGTGGCGCGAGCAGCGTGCGAGGTCGACCAGCCGGTACGCCTGGCGCTGCGGCGCGCGCTTGCCCAGCGGCAGCCCGCCCGACACCGGGAACACGCTGCCCAGGTCGATCGGCCGCACGCGCACCGTGGCGCCGGCGGCCGCGGCGATCGCGGCAAAGCGGGAATGCCCCAGATAGGTCCATGGGCTCTGTGGCGCAAAGTAATAGTCAATGGTCTTGTCAATGCTCATGCGCATGCCCCCGATGATGTAATCCAAGCCAACGGTTTTAACTGACACGCAGTTTCTCTGCAGGAGGTAGGTTTTGGACCAGGTGCTCTTGATCACGGGCGGCGGCCGCGGCATCGGCGCCGCCACCGCCCTGCTGGCAGCGCAGCGCGGCTACGCGGTGGCCGTCAACTACGCGAACAACTCGCTCGCCGCCGACGAGGTGGTGCGCGCCATCCGCGCGGGCGGCGGCACCGCCATGGCCGTGCAGGCCGACGTGGGCGACGAGGCCCAGGTGCTGGCCATGTTCGAGAAGGTCGATGCCCGGCTCGGCCGGCTCACGGCGCTGGTCAACAACGCCGGCGTCGTCGACGTGCAGGCCCGGGTCGACGAAATGAGCGTGGCGCGCCTGGAACGCATGTTCCGCGTCAATGTGATCGGCAGCTTCGTCTGCGCGCGCGAGGCGGTGCGGCGCATGAGCACCCGGCACGGCGGATCGGGCGGCGCCATCGTCAATGTCTCGAGCGCCGCCGCGCGGCTGGGTTCGCCGGGCCAGTACGTCGATTACGCGGCCGCCAAGGGCGCGATCGACACCTTCACCATCGGCCTGGCCAAGGAAGTGGCCGCCGAGGGCATTCGCGTCAACGCGGTACGCCCCGGCCTGATCGACACCGAGATCCACGCCTCCGGCGGCATGCCCAAGCGCGCCTTCGAGCTCGCACCCACCGTGCCGATGCAGCGCACCGGCAGCGCCGAGGAAATTGCCGGCGCGATCCTGTGGCTGCTGTCCGCCGAAGCGAGCTACACCACCATGGCGCTGCTCGACGTGACCGGGGGAAGGTAGGTATGAGCACCTCGATGGACCTGATCAAGCCGCTGGTCACGCTGGTGGCCATCGTCAACCCGCTGGCCATCGTGCCCTTCTTCATCCACTACACGCAGGGGTATTCCGATGCGCAGCGCCGGCACACCGTGCGCATGTCGGCCTTCAGCGCCTTCGTGGTGATTGCGGTCAGCGCGCTGATCGGGCTGCAGCTGCTGGCGTTCTTCGGCATCTCGATTGCCAGCTTCCAGGTGGGCGGCGGGCTGCTGCTGCTCATGAGTTCGCTCTCGATGCTCAACGCCAAGCCGGCCGAGAGCAAGACCAATGTCGAGGAGCTGCGGGCCACCGAAGTGAAGGCCTCGATGGGCGCATCGATCGCAGTGGTGCCGCTCACCATTCCGCTGCTCACCGGGCCGGCCACCATATCGACCGTGGTGATCTACGCCGACAAGACCCAGCACCTGTGGGAGCTCGGGCTCCTGGTGGGCTACGGCGTGGTGGTGGCGCTGGCCACCGCGCTGGCGTTTTCGCTGGCTCAGCCGATTGCGCGCGTGCTCGGCAAGACGGGCATCAACATCATGACGCGGCTCATGGGCCTGATCCTCGCGGCGCTCGCGGTCGAGGTCATGGCCGACGGCCTGGGCAAGCTGTTTCCGATCCTGCAGCGCGTGGGCTGACGCCCTTCAGCCCAGCATCTTCTCGATGATGCGCCAGTGCGCGGGCTCGACCGGCGTGATCGACAGCCGGTTGCCCTTGCGCAGCACGACGAGGTCCGCCAGCTCGGGCCTGGCGCGCAGCTCGGGCAGCGGCAGCAGCCGCGTCTTGCGCACGGCCTGCACGTCGACCAGCAGCCAGCGCGGATCGTCCTTCTTCGACGCCGGGTCGTAGTAGGGCGACTTGGGGTCGAACTGCGTCGGGTCGGGCTTGATGCCCGAGGCCACGCGCGCAATGCCCGCGATGCCGGGCTCGGGGCAGCTCGAGTGATAGAACAGCACGCCGTCGCCGACCTTCATGCCGTCGCGCATGAAGTTGCGTGCCTGATAGTTGCGCACGCCGGTCCACGCCACGGTGGCGTTGGGCGCGGCGAGCGCATCGTCGATCGAGACCTCGTCGGGCTCGGATTTCATCAACCAGTAATTGGGCATGGTCCCGTTATGGTGTCACATAGTCGGAAACCACGACCCATTTCCCGTCCTTGATCTGCGACAGGCGGGACTGATCGTTGCCCAGGCGCTTGGTGGCGGTGTAGCTGCTCTTCGGGCTGCCGAACATGTCGGGCTCGAAGGTCATGCTGTCCATGGCCTTGATGAAGCTGTCGGTCGTGAGGTTCGGGCCGGCCTTCTGCGCCGCCTTGATGAACGAATCGATGATGACGTAGCCGTACACCGAGAACACCGTCGGGTCTTCGTTGAACTTGGTCTTGTACTTGTTGGCCCAGAAGCGCAGCGGCTGCGACTGCTCGTCGGTGTAGGGGTTCTGCACCGTCATGGTGGCGTAGATGCCGTCCATCGCCTTGCCGCCGAGCTTGTGGATCAGGTCGGTGTAGGACGCGCTCGAACCCAGGAAGGTCGGGTTGAAGCCGGTCTTGCGCGCCTCGCCCACGGTGCCGATGGTCTCGCGGATGATGGTGCCGAGCACCACGAGGTCGCAATTGGCGGCCTTCATCTTGGCGACCTGCGAGCTGAAGTCGGTGGCGCCCCGCTTGAACGAGGTTTTTTCGGCCAGTTCCATGCCGGCGGTCTTCAGGCCCGCCTCGGCGCCGCGCTGCACCTCGAGCCCGAACTCGTCGTCCTGGTAGATGGTGCAGACCTTCTTGGCGCCCTTCTCCTTGATCATCTTGGGCAACGCCAGGCGGATCTGGTCGTAGTAGGTAGCGGCGAACGAATACTTGAGCCGGTTCAGCGGCTCGTACATTTCGCGCGCCGCGGTGATCGGCATGAAGTTGACGATGTTCTTCTCGAACTGCACCGGCATGGCCGCCATGTTCTGCGCGGTGCCGATGTGGCCGGCCATGATGAAGATCTTCTCCTGGTTGACCAGCTTCTGCGCCGCGAGCACGGCCTTCTTCGGGTCGTAGCCCGAGTCCTCGACGAAGAGCTTGAGCTTGCGGCCATTGATGCTGCCCTGCTCGTTGAGTTCGTCCACGCGCAGTTGCATGCCGTTGCGCGCCTGCTTGCCGAAGCCCGCGAGCGGGCCCGACAGGTCCTGGATGGTGCCGATGCGGATCTCGTCCTTGCCCACGCCCTGTTGCTGCTGCGCCGACGCGAACGCTGCGGCCAGGCCCAGCACGGCCAGGGTCGTCACTGTCTTGAGCTTCATGGGGTTGTCTCCTCGGGTTGGCGAAAAATGGATCAGCGGTGAATCAGCGGTACATGGCCTCGATGCGCTCGGCGTACTTGGCCTGGACCAGCTTGCGCTTGAGCTTCATCGTCGGCGTGAGCTCCTCGTCCTCGGCGGAGAGCTGTGTTTCGAGCAGGAAGAACTTCTTGATCTGCTCGACCCGTGCAAACTTCGCGTTGACGCGGTCGATCTCGCCCTGGATCAGGTCCAGCACCTCCTGCGCGCGCGTCAGGCTCTCGTAGTTGCCGAACGGCACGTCGTGGTCCTGCGCAAACTTCTCGACGTTCTCCTGGTCGATCATGACGATCACCGTGAGGTAGGGTTTCTTGTCGCCGATCACCACTGCGTCGGTGATGTAGGGGCTGAACTTGAGCTCGTTCTCCAGCTCGCTCGGCGTGATGTTCTTCCCCCCTGCCGTGATGATGATGTCCTTCATGCGGTCGGTGATGCGGAAATACCCTTCCGCGTCGACCGTCCCCACGTCGCCGGTGTGCAGCCAGCCGTCGGCGTCGATGGTCTCGGCGGTCTTCTCGGGCAGGTTGAGGTAGCCCATGAAGACATTGGGGCCGCGCACCAGGATCTCGCCGGTCTTCGGATCGAGGCGCACCTCGTTGTAGCTGGTGGCCGGGCCGATCGACCCCGGCCGGATGCGCGAGGGCGGCACGCCCGTGGAGGCGCCGCACGATTCCGTCATGCCCCAGACCTCGAGCATGGGCACGCCCAGCGCCAGGTACCAGCGCACGAGCTCGGGCGAGATCGGCGCCGCGCCGGTCACGAGGAAGCGCGCGCGGTGGATGCCGATGAGCTTGCGCACGTTGTCGAGCGCGAGCCAGCGCGCCAGCCGGAACTTCAAGCGCAGCCAGGCGCCCACCGGCCGGCCCTCGAGCACGCGATCGGCGATCTTCCGGCCGACGCCGATGCTCCAGCCGTAGGCGGCCTGCTGCAGGCGGCTGGCTTCCTTCAGCGCAATCATCACGCCCGAATAGAACTTCTCCCACACGCGCGGCACGGCGGTGAACACGGTGGGCGAAATCTCGCGCACGTTCTCGGGCACCGTCTCCGGGTTCTCGACGAAGTTGAGGATCGAGCCGGTGTACATCGCAAAGTATTCGCCGCCCATGCGCTCGGCGATGTGGCACAGCGGCAGGAAGCACATGCGCTCGTCGCCCTCGCCCTGGGCCAGCAGGGTGTTGTAGCCGCGCATGGTGTAGACCAGCCCGCGATGGCTGTGCATCGCGCCCTTGGGCTTGCCGGTGGTGCCCGAGGTGTAGACCAGGATCGCGAGGTCTTCGGGCCGGCAGGCGGCAATGCGCTGCGCCAACGCCTGCGGATGGGCCTGCAGGTGGTCGCGGCCGAGTGCGCGCAGGGCATCCAGGCTGATGACGCCGGGGTCGTCGAGCTCGCGCAGGCCTTCCATGTCGAACACGACGACCTTGCGCAGCATCGGCAATTGCGCGCGCACCTCGAGCGCCTTGTCGAGCTGCTCGTCGTCCTCCACGAAGAGCACGGTGGTGCGCGAGTCCTCGCAGAGGTAGTGCACCTGCGAGGCCGCATCGGTGGGATAGATGCCGTTGGACACGCCGCCGCAGCTGAGCACGGCCACGTCGCACAGCACCCATTCGATGACGGTGTTGGCAAGGATCGACGCGCGCTCGCCCTGGCCAAAGCCCAGCGCCAGCAGGCCGCCCGCGATCTCGCGCACGGCCTCGGCGGTCTGGCGCCAGGTCCAGGCGCGCCAGATGCCGAATTCCTTCTGCCGCATCCAGACCTTGTCGGCGCGCAGCTCCACGGCCTTCCAGAACACGGCCGGGATGGTGTCGCCCGGCACGGCAATGCCCGGACTCGGCTGCAGGTGCGCCAGGTCCCAGAGGCCGGCGGGAGCGCGCAGGGTGGTTGTGCTCATGCCGTCATCTCCAGGTCTTCTTCTTTTTCCAGCGCCGCTCGCCGCGCACGCCGTCGTCCTTGACGCCGAGATAGAACTCCTTGATGTCTTCCTTCTCGCGCAGGCGTTCGCAGGTGTCTTCCATGACGATGCGGCCGTTCTCGAGCACGTAGCCGTGGTCGGAGGCGTTGAGCGCCATGTTGGCGTTCTGCTCGACCAGCAGGATGGTGGTGCCGCGTTCGCGGTTGATGCGCACGACGATCTCGAAGATCTCCTTCGTCAGCTTGGGGCTGAGGCCGAGGCTGGGTTCGTCGAGCAGGATGAGGTGCGGCGCGGCCATGATGGCGCGCGAGATGGCGAGCATCTGCTGCTGGCCGCCCGAGAGCAGGCCGGCGTCCTGCGTGGCGCGCTCGCGCAGGATCGGAAAGTAGGCATAGACGCTCTCCATGTCGCGCGCCACGCCGTCGCGGTCCTTGCGGGTGTAGGCGCCCATCAGCAGGTTGTCCTTCACCGAAAGCAGCGGGAACACCTCGCGGCCTTCGGGCACATGGCTCAGGCCCTGCTGCACGATGTGAGCCGGGTCCTTGGCGGTGATGTCCTTGCCCTGGAATTCGATGCTGCCTTTTCTCGGGTCGATGATTCCGGAGATCGTTTTGAGGATGGTTGTTTTTCCGGCGCCATTCGAACCCAAGACGGTCACTATTTCGCCCTGCCTGACTTTCAGGCTCACGCCGCGGATGGCCTTGATCGGGCCGTAGGCGCTTTCGACGTTGAGCAGTTGGAGGACGACGTCGGTCACTTCGTTGCCCCTCGAATGTTCGACAAGGGCGGGGAGCGGCGTTGGGGCCCATGCCCCGGGCGGGCCGACGTCACCGGCCGCTTCGCTCCCCTGCGCTGCTCACGACAGGCGGGGTCTCGCAGAACTCGCTCCACTTCGTTGCGCTCAAACAGCTGCGAGCCCTGATCCGCCTGTCGCTCCGCTGCTCGGCGGTGCCTCAACGGCCCGCCCGGGGCATGGGCCCCAACGCCGTGGGCACGCTCAGGGTCGTTCCACCTCCGCTCAAGCCCGGTGTGCGGTGCGGGGTGGGCGCCCCCTCTGTGCCGCTGAGGAGTGCAGCTTTCCGCGGATAAGGGCTCGCCCTTGTTTGAGCGAAGCGAGTTTGGGCGAGACCCCGCGGAAAGCGAGCACCGGAAGGGAGCCCGAAGGGCCGGCATAGTGGGGGCGCCCGCCCCGCACCGCATACCGGGCGTCTCCAACGAAGCAGCGAACAAGACATTCACGCCCCAACCCTCCTCAAACTACTCACGTCATCCACAGTCCCAAGGTAAGCCTCGACAACCCGCGAATCAGCCTGCACCTCGCGCGGCGTACCGGTGGCCAAGACTTCGCCCATGTTCATGGCCAGCACGCGGTCCGACACCTTCGACACCAGAGACATGTCGTGCTCGACCATCAGCACCGAAACGCCCAGTTCATGCTGGATGTCCTGGATCCAGAACGCCATGTCCGCCGTCTCTTCGACGTTGAGCCCTGAAGAAGGCTCGTCGAGCAACAGCAGCTTCGGCTCGGTGCACAGCGCACGCGCGAGCTCCACCACCTTGCGCACGCCATACGGCAGGCCGGCCACCATCGAGTCGCGGTGATGCTGCAAGTCCAGCAGGTCGATCACCTGCTCCGCCTTCTCGCGCGCCGCAACCTCCGCGCGCCGCGTCGCGGGCGTGAAGAACACCTCGCTCCAGAACCCCGTCTGCCGGTGCGTGTGGCGGCCGATCAGCAAGTTGTGCAGCACCGTCGCATGCTCGAACAGCTCGATGTTCTGGAAGGTCCGCGCAATGCCCAGCGCCGCAATCGCGTGCGGCGCCTGCTGCGTCAGCGCCAAAGGTCCCGCGGCCGCGCCATGCCATGTGATCTCGCCCATTGTCGGCGTGTAGATCCGGCTGATCAGGTTGAACACCGTCGTCTTGCCCGCGCCGTTCGGGCCGATCAGCGTGAACACCTCGCCGCGGCGCACGTCGAAGCTCACCTTGTTGACCGCGAGCACGCCGCCGAAGCGCACGCTCAAGTCCTTCGCCGAAAGAAGGATGTCGCCGCTCATCTCAGGCGATCCGACTTGGTGAACGACTTCTGCCGCTTGAACAGGCCCTTGCGGTAGAACGGGAAGAGCTGCAGCCAGGTGCGGATCTTGAGCCAGCGGCCATACAGCCCCAGCGGCTCGAACAGCACGAATGCGATCAGCACCACGCCGTACACCAGCCCCTGCAGCCCCGGCGCCTGGCCGACCACGGCCGGCAGCCAGTCCTTGCCCATCGAGATCAGCTGCGGCATCGCAATCAGGAAGATCGCACCCAGGAACGCGCCATGCACCGAGCCCAGGCCGCCGATCACCACCATCAGCAGCAGGTCGATCGACTGCAAAATGTTGAACTGGTCCGGCGAGATGAAGCTCAGCTTGTGCGCATACAGTGCGCCGCCCAGCCCCGCGAGCGCGGCCGAGGTCGCGAACGACATCGTCTTGTAGCGCGCCAGGTGAATGCCCATGCTCTGTGCCGAGATCTCCGAATCGCGGATCGCGACGAAGGCGCGGCCGGTCGGCGAGCGCAGCAGGTTCAGGATGCCGAGCGTGCTGAGCACAGCCACCACCAGGCACAGAAAGTAGAAGCCGTTGCCCGACCCGAGCGACCAGCCGAAGAGCTGCGGCGGCTTCACATGCAGCCCCGCGTTGCCGCCCGTCACACTCTCCCAGCGCGCGAACACTTCCTCCACGATGAAGCCGAACGACAGCGTGGCGATGCCCAGGTAGATGCCCTTCACGCGCAGGGCCGGCAGCGCGACCACCACGCCCACCGCCGCCGACAGCGCCGCGGCCGCGAGCAGCGCCATCGGAAACGGCACACCCAGGTTCGTCAGCACGCCCTGCGTGTAGGCACCCGCGCCAAGGAACGCCGCGTGCCCGATCGAGAACTGCCCCGTGAAGCCCGCCAGCAGCATCAGGCCCAGGCCGACGATGCCGTAGATCAGCACGAAGGTCAGCTGCGCGAGCCAGTACTCGTCAATCGCCCAGGGTGCGACGACGAGGAACGCCGCGAGCAGGCCATACCAGAACACATGGCCGCCGTGCCGCGCGAGGCGGATGTCCTGGTCGTAGCTGGTCTTGAAGATGAAGCGCATGAATCAGGTCCGTCGCCGGGCCGCCCCAAGGCGGACCTGCGCCCCCTCGGGGGGCAGCGAGTACACGAAGTGACGAGCGTGGGGGCACATGCCTCTAGACTTTTTTTCGCAGCTTCTCGCCGAACAATCCGTTGGGCTTGATCATCAGCATCAGCAGCACCACGATGTACGGGGCCGTGTCCTTGAAACCATCGGGCAGGTAGAAGCCCGCGAACGATTCGACGATGCCGATCACCAGCCCGCCGACGATCGCGCCCGGCAGGCTGCCGAAGCCGCCCACCACCGCGGCCGGAAAGGCCTTGAGCCCGATGAAGCCCATGTTCGCGTGCACGAAGGTGATGGGCGCGAGCAGCATGCCGGCAATGGCCGCGACCGCCGCCGCCAGCCCCCACACCAATCCGTTCAGGCGCTTCACCGGAATGCCCATGTAGTACGCCGCGAGCTGGTTCTGCGACGAGGCCTGCATCGCGATGCCGAGCTTGCTGTAGCGGAACATCGCGAACAGCAGGGCGCAGAGGATGGCGGTGGCAACGATGATCGCGAGCTGTTCGAGGTTGACCACCAGTTCGCCCAGCTTCCAGATCTGGTCCTTGTAGGGCACCGGCAGCGTGTGGGTGTCGGTGCCGATGCCCGGCACCATGGTGATGAGCCCGCGCGCCACGTAGGCGATGCCGATGGTGAGCATCACGATGGAGAACTGCGGCTGGCCGAGGATCGGGCGGATCACCACCAGCTCGAGCAGCACGCCGAAGGCCGCCATCGCCACCACCGCCAGCAGGGCCGCGAGCCAGAACGGCAGGCCGAACAGCGACATGCCGGCAAACGCACCGAAGGCGCCGAGCATCATCAGGTCGCCCTGCGCGAAGCTCACTGTTTCGGTGGCCTTGTAGATCAGCACGAAGCCCAGCGCGATCAGCCCGTAGATGCAACCTTGCGCAATGCCCGACAGCAGGAGTTGGAGGATCTGCATGGGGCCTCTTCTTGCGGCTAGTGCCTGAAGTCGCCGGCCGCGTCGTGCAGCGCGAGGCGGCGGGAACCCGCCAGGATGTCGCTGGGCTTCAGGCCGTAGACCTGGCGGATCGAATGGCTGAAGTGCGTCGAATCGGGGTAGCCGGTGTCCAGCGCGATGTCGGTCAGCGTGCCGGCCTGGCGCACGTAGCGCAGCAGGCTGCGCGCACGCTTCCAAGCGCGGAAGGCGCGGAACGCCATGCCGGTTTCCTGCTTGAACAGATGCAGGAAGCGCGAGAAGGAAAGATGCACCGAGGCCGCGCAGCCTTCGGCCGAGGTGGGTGCGGCCGGGTCGGCGTTGATGGCATCGATCACCTTGCGGATGCGCGCATCGAGCGCGCGCGGCGCCAGCGGCTCGCCGAAGAACAGCGCATCGAAATCGAAGCCCTCGAAATTCATGCCGCGGCCCGAGGCGGCAAGCAGGTGCGCATGGGCATCGTGCATGCGCTGCACGAAGGCCGGCGCATCGACCGGCCCGCAGTGCTGCATGAAGGCCGGCATGCGCGCGGGATCGACCGACTCCGACTCGATCAGCAGGTTGAAGATGAGCGGATGCGCGCTTTCCACGCGGTGCGGCACCTGCGGCGGCACCACCAGCAGCTCGCCCGCCTGCCAGGCGCCGCCGCCAATGCACAGGCGGTTGGGCGGCGCGCCCGCGGGCGACACGTACACGCCGTGCCCGCCCATCGTGCGCTCGGCCGCAGCCCCGAGCAGCCCGGCGTAGAACACGCGCTGGTGCGTGAGCCACATCAGGCGCTCCCCGCGCTGCGCGCCGCCGCTTTCGGGCGGCGCCGTCTTCGTTCGCTGCATGGTGTCTGTCTCCTGCATCGGGCCGCCGCCGGCCTGGGGCCGGCATTGCGTTGGCTGGATCGTAGCGGCGGGGGCCGGCGGCGCGGCGTGCATTTGCGCGGGGACTTTCCCTAGGCCAACCTAGGCCGGCGCGAGCGCGCGGCGCAGCTCGGCGCAGCACAGCGCAACGGCCGTGTCGGCCTCGTCGAGCACCTTGCCCATGGTGATGAAGCCGTGGATCTGGCGCTCGAAGCAGACGTACGCGGCGCGGTTGCCGGCGGCGGTCATTGCCTCGGCGTAGGCCATGCCTTCGTCGCGCAGCGGGTCGTAGCCGGCCGTGAGCACCAGCGCGGGCGGCAGGCCCGAGAGATCGGCATGCAGCAGCGGCGACGCGCGCCAGTCGAGGTCGTGCCGGGGGTCGTCGATGTAGTGGTCGTGGAAGTAGGCCATCGTGTCGCGGGTCAGGAGGTAGCCCTGGCCATTGGCCTGGTGCGAGGGATGGCCGCGGCGCATGTCGGTGGCCGGATAGATCAGCAGCTGGAAGGCGATGGGCAGGTCGCCGGCATCGCGCGCCGCAATGGCCGCCACCGCCGCGAGGTTGCCGCCCGCGCTGTCGCCGCCCACCGCAAGGCGGCCGGCATCGAGGCCGAGCGAGGCGGCTTCGCGGCGCACCCAGCGGGTGGCGGCCAGCACGTCGTCGACCGCGGCCGGGAAGCGATGCTCGGGCCCCATGCGGTAGTCGACCGAGGCGACCGCGCAGCCCGCGCCGTTGGCGAGCGAGCGGCACAGCACGTCATGCGTGTCGAGGTCGCCGATGACCCAGCCGCCGCCGTGGAAGTACACGAGCACCGGCAGCGCGGCACCGGCCGTGGACCCCAGCGGGCGGTAGAGGCGCACCGGGATGGTGCCGTGCGGCCCGTCGGCGTTCAGCTCGCGCACTTCGGCGACCGGCGGGGCCTCGGGTTGGGTGGTGGTGCGGCGCTCGCGATAGAAGGCGCGCGCCTCGGCCGGCGAAAGCGTGTGGGTCGGCGGGATGCCGCGCGCCTCGATGAAGTCGAGCAAGGTGCGCGCCTGGGGATGCAGCATGGTGTCTCCGGTGGATCGGTCCGACCATGCCCGCGCCGCCCTGGCGCGGCTTGCGAAAACTGGCTAAGCCTTGCGCGGCTTCACGCGCGAGGCGGCATCCTTGGCAAGCCTGCGGGCCGTGCCGGTGTCGGCCGCATGCACCAGCGCCACGCCCATGCGGCGCTTGGCAAAGCTCTCGGGCTTGCCGAACAGGCGGATGTCGCTGCCGGGCACCCGCAGCGCCTCGGCCACGCCGTCGAAGGCAATGCCGGTGGCATCGACGCCGCCATAGATCACCGCGCTCGCGCCCGGGCTCTTGAGCGAGGTGTCCACCGGCAGGCCGAGGATGGCGCGCGCATGCAGCTCGAACTCGTTCTGCCATTGCGTGGCCATGGTCACCATGCCGGTGTCGTGCGGACGCGGGCTCACTTCGCTGAACCAGACCTCGTCGCCCTTCACGAACAGCTCGACGCCGAACAGGCCCTGGCCGCCGAGGTCGGACGTGACGGCCTCGGCAATCTGCTGCGCCTTCTGCAGCGCGGCCGGCGCCATGGGGTGCGGCTGCCAGCTTTCGACGTAGTCGCCGCTCACCTGCACATGGCCGATGGGTTCGCAGAACCGGGTCTGCACCGCGCCGGCCGCGTCCTTGGCACGCACGGTCAGCAGCGTGATCTCGTAGTCGAAGTCGATGAAGCCTTCGACGATCACGCGGCCGTGGCTCACGCGGCCGCCGGCCATGGCGTAGTCCCAGGCCTTCTGCACGTCGGCCGGGCCGTCGATCTTGCTCTGGCCCTTGCCGGAGCTGCTCATCACGGGCTTGACGATGCAGGGGTAGCCGATGCCGGCGTCGATGGCCGCCTGCAGCTCGGCCAGCGAGTCGCAGAACTTGTAGGGGCTGGTGGGCACGCCCAGCGTCTCGGCGGCCAGGCGGCGGATGCCTTCGCGGTCCATCGTGAGGCGGGCGGCGCGGGCCGTGGGAATCACGCGCACCACGCCGGCGTCTTCGAGCTGCTGCAGCATCGGCGTGGCGATGGCCTCGATCTCGGGCACCACCAGCGTGGGCTTCTCGGCCTCGATCAGCGCCTTGAGCTGCTCGGGGTCGCTCATGGTGATGGTGCGCGCATGGTGGGCCACCTGCTGGCCGGGCGCGTTCTCGTAGCGGTCGACCGCGATGGTCTCCACGCCCAGGCGCTGCAGCGCAATCAGCACCTCCTTGCCGAGTTCGCCGGAGCCCAGCAGCATCACGCGGGTGGCCGAGGGGGAAAGAGGAGTGCCGAGGGTGGTCATGGTCGGAGTCGAAAAGAGGGGAAGAAAAAGCAATCGCCGCACTGTAAGCCACCCGCGCACCGCCCGTGTCACGCGCGGCAACGGCGCGCCGGCGGGGCTGCTTCACAATCGATCTCCTGCCGCGGTGGCGCGTCCACCCGCTCGCTTTTTTTCCGCTTTTATTCTTCAAGGAGTTTTCTCATGACGATTCAGACCGTCGGCATCATCGGCGCCGGAACAATGGGCAACGGCATTGCGCAGGCCTGCGCGGTGTCGGGCGTCAACGTGGTGATGATCGATGTCGCGCAGGCGGCGGTCGACAAGGGCCTGGCCACCGTCTCGGGCAGCCTGGACCGCCTGATCAAGAAGGAAAAGCTCACGGCCGGGCAGAAGGCCGCCGCGCTTGCGCTCATCAAGGGCTCGACCGATTACAACGACCTGAAGGGCGCGCAGCTGGTGATCGAGGCCGCCACCGAGAACCACGCACTCAAGCTCAAGATCCTCAAGCAGGTCGACGAACTGGTGGCGCCCGAGGTGATCATCGCCTCCAACACCTCGTCGATCTCGATCACGCAGCTCGCGGCCGCCACCTCGCGCCCCGACCGCTTCATCGGCATGCACTTCTTCAACCCGGTGCCGATGATGGCGCTGGTGGAGCTGATCCGCGGCTACCTCACGAGCGACGCCACGCACGATGCGGTCAAGGCGCTGGCCGAGAAGCTGGGCAAGTCGCCCATCACTGTGAAGAACGCACCGGGCTTCGTGGTCAACCGCATCCTGGTGCCGATG
This sequence comes from Variovorax sp. 01N425, assembly GCF_056399465.1. Taxonomy (NCBI): domain Bacteria; kingdom Pseudomonadati; phylum Pseudomonadota; class Betaproteobacteria; order Burkholderiales; family Comamonadaceae; genus Variovorax; species Variovorax sp. 01N425. The sequence goes on from NZ_JBFTRJ010000022.1 coordinate 26,196, forward strand.
ATCAACGAGGCTTTCTTCGTGCTGTCCGAAGGCATCGCCACGGCCGAGGACATCGACGCCGGCATGAAGCTGGGCTGCAACCAGCCGATCGGCCCGCTGGCGCTGGCCGACATGATCGGCCTGGACGTGTGCCTGGCCGTGATGGAGGTCTACCTCGAGCAGTTCGGCGACTCCAAGTACCGGCCGTGCCCGCTGCTGAAGGAGATGGTCGCGGCGGGCCAGCTCGGCCGCAAGACAGGCCGCGGCGTGTACGCCTACTGATCCAGCGTTCGACAAAAACAAGGAGACAAGCGCCATGACCGCCATACCCACCACGCCACCGGCAGAAGGCTGCATCGACACCCAGGTGATCGGCCACGTGCTCTTGATCGGCATCAACCGGCCCGCCAAGCGCAACGGCTGGACGCCGCCGATGTTCCGGCAGCTGGCCGAGGCCTACACCCGGCTGGACGACGACCCCGAACTGCGCGTGGGCGTGCTGCATGCCTTCGGCGACCACTTCACGGCCGGGCTCGACCTGCCGGCGGTCACCGAGTACATGAAGCGCGGCGAGAAGGCGGTGCCGGCGGGCCTCGTCGAGCCGCATGATTTCGGCCTGCCCGGCTACCGCCGCCGCACCAAGCCGATGGTGGCGGCGGTGAAGGGCATCTGCTTCACGGTGGGCATCGAGCTGATGCTGGGCGCCGACATCGTGGTGGCGGCCGACAACTGCCGCTTCTCGCAGATGGAAGTGCAGCGCGGCATCATGGCCACGGGCGGCGCCACGCTGCGCATGGCCGAGCGCGCGGGCGTGGGCAACGCCATGCTGCACCTGCTGACGGCCGACGAGTTCGACAGCGCCGAAGCCTATCGCCTGAACTTCGTGCAGAAGGTGGTGCCGGCCGGGCAGGAGCTCGACGCGGCGCTGGCCATTGCGCAGCGCATCGCGGCGCAGGCCCCGCTGGCGGTGGTGGCCACGCGGCTCAACGTGATCAAGGCCGTCGAACAGGGACCGCTCGCAGCCGTGTCGGAATTCATCGAGACGCAAAAGCGCCTCTCGAACAGCGAGGACGCGGCCGAAGGCGTGCGCTCCTTTGTCGAGCGCCGGCCCGCGCGCTTCAGCGGCCGCTGAGACGACGACGATGATGACGATCCACTTCAAACGCACGGCGCTCGCCGCCGCCTTCGCACTGCTCGCCGTGAACACCACCACCTCCCTGGCCCAGGCGCCCGCCACCTCCCCTCCCGATCCCGCGGCCACCTCGGTCGAGGCGATGGGCTGGATGAAGGGCTTTCCGCCCCCGCCCGACAGGCTCATCACCTTCGACGATCCGGCGGGCGGCGTGTTTCCGCGCACGCGCTGGAGCTTCTCGCATGTGCGCGAAACCGTGCCCACGGCCAACGTGTGGCGCGGCAGCGGCGCGCCGAGTCCCCTGCCGGCGGCGCCGCGCAGCGATCTCGAGGCCGTGACCTTCAAGCCGCTGGGCAGCGAGGAGACGCTGAGCTTCGGCCAGATGATCCCGCGCACCTACACCGACGGCATCCTGGTGCTGCACCGCGGCCGCGTGGTCTACGAAAAGTACTTCGGCGCCCTCACGCCCGAGCGGCCGCACATTGCGATGTCGGTCACCAAGTCCTTTGTCGGCACGCTGGCGGCCATCCTCGCGGACGAGGGCAGGCTCGACCCGTCGGCGCCGGTCACGCGCTACCTGCCCGAGCTCAAGGACACGGCCTACGGCGACGCCACGGTGCGCCAGGTGATGGACATGACCATCGGCGTGCACTACTCGGAAAACTACGCCGACCCGAAGGCCGAGATCTGGGACTACGCGCGCGCCGGTGGCATGCTGGCGCAGGGCCCGAACTACACGGGCCCGAAGTCCTTCTACGAATTCCTCGCCACGCTGAAGAAGGAAGGCGCGCACGACGCCGCCTTCGCCTACAAGACGGTGAACGCCGAGGTGCTCGCCTGGATCCTGCGCCGCGCCAGCGGCCAGCCGCTCGCCGACCTGCTGAGCGAGAAGATCTGGCGCCGCATCGGTGCCGAGCAGGACGCCTACTTCATGGTCGACCGCATCGGCACCGAGTCGGGCGGCGGCGGCCTCAACACCGTGCTGCGCGACCTGGCGCGCTTCGGCGAGACCATGCGCAACGGCGGCCGCGCGCTCAACGGGCAGCAGGCCATTCCCAAGGCGGTGGTCGAGGACATCGCGCGCGGCGCCGACCCGGCCAAGTTCGCCAAGGCCGGCTACGCGCTGCTGCCGGGCTGGTCGTACCGCAACATGTGGTGGGTCACGCACAACCCGCACGGCGCCTACATGGCGCGCGGCATCCACGGCCAGAGCATCTATGTCGATCCGAAGGCGGAAATGGTGATCGTGCGCTATGCCGCGCACCCGGTGGCGGCCAGTGCGGGCAACGATCCGCTCACGCTGCCGGCCTTCCAGGCCGTGGCCGAGGCGCTGATGCGGCCCTGACCGAGGCCCTGGATGGGGTCAGCCCCGCGCCTGGGCGATCACCAGCAGGCCGTCCATGATCAGGCTCTCGACCAGTTCGAAATGCCCGTTCATCACGGGCGCCATCTTCCAGCCCGCGCCGCCGGTCATGTAGCAGGCCGGCTCGGCGCCGCAGTGCGAGCGCACGTGCTGCACCATGCGCTCGACTGCACCGGCAATGGCATAGGTACCCCCGCTGGTGAGCGCGTCGCTGGTGTTGGTGGGGAATTCGCGCACCTCTCCGGTCGGCACGTGCAGGCCCGCGGTGCCCGACTCCAGCGCGCGCAGCATGATGCCGTGGCCCGGCAGGATCAGCCCGCCCAGGAACTTGCCGCCGGCATCGATGGCCTCGACCGTCACGGCGGTGCCGATCATCACCACCACCATCGGCCGCGCCGACCCCGCGTCCAGCATCCGGTGGCGCGCGCCGATCATCGCCACCCAGCGGTCGGCGCCCAGCCGCGTGGGATGGTCGTAGCCATTGACGATGCCGGCCTCGGCCGCGCTCGACACCACCCAGCGCGGCGCGCAGTCGAAGCGCTCGACGATCTGCTCCTCGGCGCGGCGGCGCACCGCGTCGCCGGCCACCACGCAGCCGAGCATGGAGCCGGGCGCGGGCAGGTCGGCCCAGGGGCCGTCGGCCAGCCGCTCGATGTGGTCGAGGAACTCCGCCCCATGCGCCTGCAGCGCGGCCCCCGGATGCGCCGCATCGTAGAGCGCCCATTTGAGGCGGGTATTGCCGATGTCGATCGCGAGGAAGGGGGATGCCATGGGCGGGATTATTGCGACTTTGTTGTCGCGGATGCTGGCGCATCGTTGACACACGCGGCGCGGACCTACGCGGCCGTGCCCGGTTTCGCCGCTACATTCGCGATTCCCCTCAACCAAGGCGCAAGGAGAGAACCATGGGTTTGCTTAGTTTCATCAAGGAAGCCGGCGAGAAGCTGTTCGGCGGATCGTCGGCGCAGGCGGCCGAGCCGGACGCCAACGCCAAGGCCGCGGCCGCCATCAAGACCTACATCGAGACGCAGAATCTCGGCCTCACGGGCCTGGAAGTGACCTACACCGCGAGCAGCGGCGTGGTGACGCTGTCCGGCCAGGCGCCTTCGCAGGAAGCCAGCGAAAAAGCCGCGCTGGCCGCGGGCAACGTGGCGAACGTGACGAGCGTCGACAACAACCTGGTCGCACCGCCCGCCCCGCCGGCGCAGTACCACGACGTGGTGAAGGGCGACACGCTGTCGGCCATCTCCAAGAAGTACTACGGCGACGCCAACAAGTACAACGCGATCTTCGAGGCGAACAAGCCGATGCTGAGCCATCCGGACAAGATCTATCCGGGGCAGAAGCTGCGCATTCCGGCGCTGTGAGCTGATTCAACCGCCAACTGCTGCGGAAAGGCCCACTGGTTTCGGTGGGCTTTTTTATTGGGTGGTTTTTGTTTGGCGCTGTTGTTCAGGGCGGCGTGCACAGGCCACCGGGTACACCCCTCCGCGAATGTCCCCCGTCGGCGGGAGCGCGCCCTGAACAAAGCCCGAGCCCGAACCTAGTTCTGCTTCCAAGGCAGCCCGCGCTTGCGCCAGCCGCCGATCTGCCCGCGGTGGCCGCTCTCGTCCGGATTGCCCTCGAAACCTTCGAGGATGTTGTAGGCCTCCAGGCCCAGTTCGGTGGCGCGCCGGGCGGCGGCGATGGAGCGCACGCCGCTGCGGCACAGCAGCACCAGCTTCTTGTTGCCGTCTTCGCCCGCGGCGCGAATGCCGCCGTCGAAAGCCGGGTTGAGCGCCATGCCCGGCCACTGCTTCCAGGCCAGCGGCACGGCGCCGGGCACGTAGCCGACCCATTCGCGCTCGGCATCGGTGCGCACGTCGACCAGCACGGCCTCGCCACTCGCCATCCACTGCGCGGCCTGCTCGGGCGTCACGTCGCCGGCATAGCCTTTTTCACCAACGGGTTCGGTCATCTCTTTCTCGTCCTTCCAATCGATAGGGTTACTTCAAGGGCAGCGGTCTTCTTTCGTTGCCCGGCGCCCTCGCCGGATGACGGAATTTTTCACCAGTTCGTGAAAACCCTGTTTGTCGCGTTTTCCTGCGCGCCAAAGATGCGGCTTGGGCCTGCCACACGATAACGCCAAGAGGCGGGCAGGGTTTCCTTGTCATCAGAACTTGTACGGAGAGAGACAACATGACAGACAGCAAATCGCCCCGCCGCCGCAGCCTGCTCAAGGGCGCGGCCGTGGCCGCAGGCGCCATGTCGGCGCCGATGGTCAGCATGGCCCAGACCACCTCGCTGCGCTTCCAGAGCACCTGGCCAGCCAAGGACATCTTCCACGAATATGCGCAGGACTTCGCGAAGAAGGTCAATGACATGGCGGGCGGCCGCCTGAAGATCGAGGTGCTGCCCTCGGGCGCGGTGGTCCCGGCCTTTCAGCTGCTCGAGGCGGTGAACAAGGGCACGCTGGACGGCGGCCATGGCGTGGTCGCCTACCACTACGGCAAGAACTCGGCGCTCGCGCTGTGGGGTTCGGGGCCGGGCTTCGGCATGGACGCCAACACGGTGCTGGCCTGGCACAACTACGGCGGCGGCAAGGCGCTGCTCGACGAGATCTACAAGAGCCTGAACATGGAGGTGGTGTCGTACCTCTACGGCCCCATGCCCACGCAGCCGCTGGGCTGGTTCAAGAAGCCGGTGGCCAAGGTGGAGGACATGAAGGGCCTCAAGTTCCGCACCGTGGGGCTCGCGGTGGACATGTTCACCGAGATGGGCACGGCGGTGAACCCGCTGCCCGGCAGCGAGATCGTGCCCGCGCTGGACCGCGGGCTGATCGATGCGGCCGAGTTCAACAACGCGTCGAGTGACCGCGTGCTCGGCTTTCCCGACGTGGTGAAGAACTGCATGCTGCAAAGCTTCCACCAGTCGGGCGAGCAGTTCGAGGTGCTGTTCAACAAGGGCAAGTACAGCGCGCTGCCGCAGGAGCTGCGCTCCATCATCGACTACGCCGTGCAGGCCGCGAGCGCCGACATGAGCTGGAAGGCCGTGCAGCGCAACTCGCAGGACTATGCCGACATGAAGAAGGCCGGCATCAAGTTCTACAAGACGCCCGATGCGGTGCTGCGCGCACAGCTCGCGGCATGGGACAAGACCATCGAGAAGAAAGCCGCGGAGAACCCGTTGTTCAAGAAGGTGCTGGATTCGCAGCGCATCTTCGCCGAACGCGCGCTGCAATGGCAGAACGACTACGGGGTGGACTTCAAGATGGCCTACGCGCACTACTTCGGCAAGAAGAAGAGCTGACCCCTCGGTCTGCGCGCGCTTCGTGTCGCTTCGCCAACTCCCTGCCAGGGGACGACAGCACCTGTGGACCGGCAAGGCCGGCTCCACGGTGCTTCACGAACGGTCCCCGTCCATCTCGCCATGACCATCCAACGCTTTCTCCACGCCGTCGACCGGTTCAGCATGGTCGTGGGCAAGACCTTCTCGTGGCTCATCGTGGCGCTGATGCTGCTGGTGTGCGGCGAGGTCTTCAAGCGCTATGCGCTCAACGCGCCCACTGCCTGGATCTTCGATGCCAACAACATGCTCTACGGCACCCTGTTCATGATGGGCGGCGCCTACACGCTCTCGCAGGCCGGCCACGTGCGCGGCGACTTCCTCTACGGCAGCATGAAGCCGCGCACGCAGGCCGCGCTCGACCTCGTGCTGTTCATCCTCTTCTTCCTGCCCGGCGTGGTGGCGCTCACCTGGTCGGGCTGGACCTACTTCGGCGAATCGCTCGCCATGCGCGAGCAGACCTTCAATGCCGTCCCGATTCCGCTCTACCCCTTCAAGTTCGTGATTCCGGTGGCCGGCGCCGTGCTGCTGCTGCAGGGCATTGCGGAGATGGTGCGCTGCGCGCTGTGCCTGAAGACTGGCGCGTGGGCGCCGCGCCTGAAGGACGCGGAGGAAATGGACGTGGTCGGCGAACAGCTCGCCGGCAGCACCCTCGTCGACGAGGCCGACAAGCGCGAGGTGATCGACAAGGCCAAGGCCATCGAGCAGGCCGCGCAGCAGCGCAAGAGCGGCACGACGGGAGGCACCCAGTGAGCGAACCCGCACTCGGCCTCTCGATGCTCGGCCTGATCGTGGTCGTGATCATGCTGGGCTTTCCCACGGCGTTCACGCTGATGGGCCTGGGCATGTTCTTCGGCTTCATCGCCTTCTACGATCCCGCCGCGCACTGGCTGGACAACAGGATCTTCGACCTGATGGTGCAGCGCGCCTTCGGTGCCATGACCAACGAGACGCTGCTGTCGATCCCGCTGTTCGTGCTGATGGGCTACGTGATGGAGCGCGGCGCGCTGGTCGACAAGATGTTCCACAGCGTGCAGCTGGCCTTCCGCCGCGTGCCGGGATCGCTCGCGGTGACCACGCTGATCGTCTGCACCTTCTGGGGCATCGCGAGCGGCCTGGTCGGCGCGGTGGTGGTGCTGATGGGCGTGATCGCGATGCGGCCGATGCTCAACGCCGGCTACGACACGCGGCTGGCGGCCGGCGTCATCACGGCGGGCGGCACGCTCGGCATCCTGATTCCGCCCTCGGTGATGATCATCGTGTACGCGGCCGTGGCCGGGCAGTCGGTGGTCAAGCTCTATGCGGCGGCGATGTTCCCGGGCTTCTTCCTCGCCTTTCTCTACCTGGTCTACGTGATCGGCTGGGCCATGCTGCAGCCGAAGGTCGCGCCCAAGCTGCCGGCCGACCAGCAGCGCGCCCCCGTCTCGCCCTGGGTTGCGCACATCGCGGCCAGCTATTCGCCGCGCATGCTGCCCGCGCTCGCGGCGGCCGTGGTGTCGCCGGCGCGCGCGCTGCGCGGCGCGGCCGAGGGCGTGCGCATCACCTGGTGGATGTTGCTGCGCGGCCTGCTGAGCGCGCTGGTGCCGCTGGCGCTCGCGGCCGCGACTCTGGGGTCGGTCTGGTGGTACGTGGCGATCTACTCGCAGGCGGACAACAGCAGCAGCGGCAAGGCGCCGGTGGCGCAGCAGCAGCAGGCGCCGCCCGAAGCTTCGTCGTCCGGAACCGGGCTGGCCGAACCGCCGACGTCCGATGCACCGAAGGAGCCCACGGCGGAAGACGGCCTGCAGGAGCCGCCGGGCGGCGTCGAGGAGCCCCCCGGCAGCGAGGCCCCGGCGCCCGCGGCGGCCGAGAGCGGCCTGCAGCAGCTGGGCGAAGCGGTCGATGCGCCGAAGACCGCCGCCGTGCCCGAGGCCTTCTACACCGGCTTCCTGCTGGCCAGCCTCTTCACGCTCGCGCTGCTGGCCTGGTACTACTGGCGCATGGACGCGGAGCAGTTCGAGATCCTGCGCATGCTGGTGTCGTCGGTGATGCCGCTGGCCACGCTCACGCTGGTGGTGCTGGGCGTGATCCTGTTCGGCATCACGACCGCCACCGAGTCGGCCGCGGTGGGCGCGGCCGGCGCCTTCCTGATGGCTTGGCAGGCCGGCACGCTGAACTTCAAGAAGACCAAGGAGGCCGTGTTCCTCACGCTCAAGACCACCTCGATGGTGTGCTGGCTGTTCGTGGGCTCGGCGCTGTTCTCGGCGGTGTTCGCGCTGCTGGGCGGCCAGCGCATCGTCGAGGAATGGGTGCTGGGCATGAACTTGAGCCCGCTGCAGTTCCTGCTGCTGTCGCAGGCGATCATCTTCATCCTGGGCTGGCCGCTCGAATGGACCGAGATCATCGTGATCTTCGTGCCCATCTTCCTGCCGCTGCTCGCGCACTTCCAGATCGACCCGCTGCTGTTCGGCGTGCTGGTGTTCGTGAACCTGCAGGCGGCGTTCCTGTCGCCGCCGGTGGCGATGTCGGCCTTCTACCTGAAGGGCGTGTCGCCGCCGCACGTGACGCTCAACCAGATCTTCGCGGGGATGATGCCCTACATGCTGATCGTGATCCTGTGCATGGTGTTCATGTACATCTGGCCGGGGCTGACGCTGTGGCTGCCGCAGTACCTGTATGGATGAAGCGCCGCTGGCAGCACTGTGAGCGGAACCGGCCGGCGAAGGCCGGCGCTCAGCGCCGCCGCTCCACGTACGGCCGCGCCTGCAGCAGCACGATGCGCTCGCCCACGGTGGCCCATTCGATGTCCTGGTCGACGCCGTTGAACGCACGCTTCACCGCCGCCCCCACGGTGGCCAGCCGCACCACCAGATCGTCGGTCAGCACGTGGCGGCCGGCCTCCACCGGTACTTCCTTCACGCCGCCGTCCTTGTCCAGCTGCAGCGCGGTTTCTTCGGCCGAGCGGCTCAGCACCTGGATCGCCTTGGACCAGCTCGAGTACATCACCTGCTCGGCCACGCGCCGCCCCTCCACCACGCGGATGCCGATGCCGCGCTTGGCCGAGATGTAGGTGACGTGCGGGTGGCCGGCGTCGAAGGGGTCGCGCGTGATCATCACGCCGGCGCTGGTGGCATCAATGGCCGTCTGCACGAACACGCCCATCAGCACCGACTCGGCGCCGAAGCCCGCGGCGCTGCGCGCCTCCCAGGCCTCGGGGTTGAACACCGAGGCCCAGACCTTCTTCACCGCGAGTTCGAGCGCGTCGCCGGTCTTGACGTTGGGCACTGTGGTGTAGAGCCCCGCGCCGCTGAAGCCCGGCAGGTCTTCCGAGTTGGACGAGCTGCGCACGAACACGCCGCCACCGCCGAGCTGCGCCTGCCATGCGGCGCGCCACGCCGCCGCATCGGCCGCATCGACGGGCCACTGCGCGATCTCGCCCTGCAACTGCGCCAGCGCCTTCTGCCGGACCTGCGGATCGCCCGCGAAGCCGGGCTGCTGCTGCATGCGCGCGATGCGCTCGGCCAGGCCGTTCGCGTGCATGAAGCGGTCGTAGTGCGCAAAGGGAATGCAGAAGCCGTCGGGCACGGTCGTGCCTGGAATGCGCGCGGCCAGCACGGCGCCGAGATTGGCGGCCTTGGCGCCGCACTGCGCGCTGTTGCGGGCGCGCAATGACGCGAGCGGCAGCAGGCGGGTTTCACGCAGGTCCGGCTTCGCGGCCTTGCCGCTGCCTGGCAGTGCGCCGGTGGCCGCCGCACGTGCTGCGCGCGGCGGCAGCGCGGCAATTTCTTCCGCCGTGAGGCGGCGCACCTGGTAGCCCGAGGCCGCCACCTTGAGCGCCACCCACTGCCCTGCGTGCTCGCGCAGCACGGCCGCGGCATCGCGCACATAGGCGTTGGGAATGCCCCAGCCCTTGGCGAGCAGGTTGACGTGCGAGAGCGCCGTGGACGGCCGCTCGGTCAGCACGCCGGCCACGGGCGGCAGGCCGATCGGCACCTGGCGCAGCACGGCGATGTCGCCCGGCAGCAGCGCGTTCAATGCATTCGCGCCGGAAGCCTCGTCCACGATGCGCACGCGCCCCGTGGCCGTGCCCAGGTTCATCGGCATGTAGGGCTGCTCGCGGATCAGCGCCTCCTGGCTGACGAAGTCGACGCCCGCCTCGTTCGCGATGCGTTCGTGCAGCGTGGAATTGGTCTTGAACTTCACGGGCGCGAAGAAGCCGGCCTTCACCTGTGCATCGGCCTCGCGCAGCAGCGCGGGAGTGAGCCGGTCGCCTTCCCAGAACTCGTAGGTGAAGCTGCCGATGTTCTGCTGCCAGCTCAGCGTGCCGAACAGGAAGCGGCGGTCCGGCACGAGGTAGTTGCGGTCGATCTCGCGCTTGCCCGCGCGCGGCGCGAGCCCGGTCTCGCGCACGAAGCGCACATGCAGCTGGTAGCGCGGCGTGTCGATGTAGTAGGTGCGCACGGGCCGGGCCCGGCGGTCGACGGCGAACAGCACGTGGGCCAGCTGCATCGGCGTGCCGGCGTCGTAGACGCGGGCCAGCGTGTCGAAGTCGCCGCGGCTGCGCAGCGCCGGCAGCGAGGCGGGCGCAGCCGGCCGCGCGGGAAGCTGTGCGCCTTCCGGGGCGGACTTGTTGCTGTTCTGCTGCTGGTAGTAGGAAGGCTTGCGCGCGAGCTGCGCGTGCGCGGGCGCGGCGGCCATGGCCATGGCGGCGCACGCGAGCGCCGCGGTCCATTGCGCCGCGCTATGGTTTGGGTAGCGCAATTCGCCCGGTGCACAGGCGTTCTTGTTGTTTTTCATGCCGAGTCCTCGATTACAAGCGGTTGCCGAATGTGCGCGCGCTTCACCAAGCAGGGGACATGCGCTGACAGCGGCAGCGGATTCTCGCGCGTTACATATCCACCGCTTTCATCCGCCCCCGGGAACCGGAGACAAACCATGAACCGCCCCGCCTTTCTCGATCTTCACCGGCCATGGCACCGATGGCTGCTCGGCCTCGTGCTGCTGTGCCTCGGTGCGGCCGCCAGCGCGCAGCAGGACCCGCCGGGACGCGTGGCGCGCCTGAACCTGAAGCAGGGCACCGTGAGCTTCGCGCCCGCCGGCGAAGACAGCTGGTACGACGCGCAGCCCAACCGCCCCCTCACCACCGGCGACCGGCTCTGGACCGACCGCAATGCGCGCGCCGAAGTCCACATCGGCTCTGCGGCGCTGCGCATGGACGGGCAGACGCACATCGAATTCTCCGAACTCGACGACGACACCGTGCGCCTCACCGCGAGCCAGGGCAACCTGCAGCTGCGCGTGCGCGACGAGCTGGCGGGCCAGCGTGTCGAGGTGGACACCGGCAACCTCGCGGTCGTGATCGATGCGCCCGGCGAATACCGCGTGGCGGCCGACCCCGCTGCCGGCACCACCTGGATCGCAGTGGCTTCGGGCCGCGTCACGCTGCACGGCGAGAACGGCGAATCGCAATCGCTGGGTGCGCGGCAGCAGCTCACCGTGTCGGGCCGCAACCTGGCCGCGGTGGGCGGCGCGCCGGCGCAAAGCGGCAGCTTCGATGCCTGGGTGGCCGAGCGCAACCGCATCGAGGACCAGTCGATCTCCGCACGCTATGTGTCGCGCGAAGTCGTCGGCTACCAGCAGCTCGACGCCTACGGCGACTGGCAGAGCGACCCGACCTACGGCGATGTCTGGTTCCCGCGCAGCGTGGATGCCGACTGGGCGCCCTACCGCGACGGCCAGTGGGTCAACATCGCACCCTGGGGCCTGACCTGGGTCGACGCTGCGCCCTGGGGCTTTGCGCCCTTCCACTATGGCCGCTGGGCGCGCCTGGGACCGCGCTGGGCCTGGGTGCCGGGGCGGCCGGCCGCACGGCCCGTGTACTCGCCCGCGCTGGTGGGCTTCGTGGGCGGCAGCGGCGCCAATGCCGCCTTGCAGATCGGCAACGGCCGCAGCGGCGTGGGCTGGTTCCCGCTGGCCCCCGGCGAGGCATGGCGGCCCGGCTATGACGCGAGCCAGCGCTACCTCGACCAGGTGAACCGCATGGCGGCCTACCGCAACCGCCAGGCCGAGCTGCGCAACGGCTTCTATGCCAACCAGCAGATGGCGGGCGCCGTGACCGTGCTGCCGGCCGACCGCTTCGGCCGCGGCCCCTTCGGCCGGCGCGACCTGGTGCGGCTGCCGGACGACCGCTTCGCGCGGGTGCCGGTGGCGCCGGCGCCGGGCGTCCCGATGCAAGGCTTCGGCGGCGGCTTCGGCCGGCCGGCCGCTGCGCTGCCGCCGACGCAGCTGATGGCGCGCGAACAGCAGGAACTGCGCTACGAGCAGGCACGGCGAACCCGGCAGATGCAGCAGGCGCAGCAGGTGCAGGCGATGCAGCAACAACAGCAGCAGCAGCAAATGGAATGGCAGCGCCAGCAGGGCTTGCGCCAGCAGCAGGATTGGCAGCAGCGCGGCGCGCATGACCAGTGGCAACAGCAGCGGCAGCAGCAGCAGCAGCAGCAGCAGTTGCAGGTCCAGCAACAGCAGCAACAGGCGCTGCGGCAGCAGCAGGAGGCGCAGCAGCGCGCCCAGGCGCAAGCCCTGCAGCAGCAACAACAAATGCAGCAGATGCAGCAGCAACAGCGCGCGGCGCAGCAGCAGGCATTGGCCCAGCAACAGATGCTGCGCCAGCAGCAGGAGATGCAGCAACGCGCCGTGCAGGCGCAACAGCAGGCCCAGCAGAACGCGATGCGCCAGGCGCAGGAAGCGCAGGTGCGCGCCCTCCAGCAGCAGCGCGGCTTCGCGCCTGCACCGCCTTCACCGCAGCAGCAGCCGCAGCTTCAGCCAGGCCAGCGCGGCGGCGACGACCGGCGCAGGTTGATGACCTCTCCGGACCAGCGCTGAACCTCCAGGGCTTGCACGGCGCCATCGCTCCGCGCAAGTCCCGCCGCAAGCGGCGCCCTCGGCCGGCGGCTACAGTCGCCGCCAAGGAGCGTCTTTTCATGCCCACATTCGACTTCGATCTTTTCGTCATCGGCGGCGGCAGCGGCGGCGTGCGCGCCGCGCGCATGGCGGCCCAGCAGGGGGTGCGCGTGGGCCTGGCCGAGGCGGCCGACCTTGGCGGCACCTGCGTCAACGTGGGCTGCATTCCGAAGAAGCTCTACAGCTACGCGGCCGGCTATGCCGAATCCTTCGAGGAAGCCGCGGGCTACGGCTGGCAGCTGCCGCAGGCGCCGCAGTTCGACTGGGCGCATCTCAAGGCGCAGCGCGCGAAGGAAATCAAGCGGCTCAACGGCGTCTATGCCTCGCTGCTGAAGAATTCCGGCGTGGTGCTGGTCACCGGCTGGGCGCAGCTGCTCGACGGCCACACGGTCGAGGTCGACGGCAAGCGCCACACCGCGCGCCATCTGCTGGTGGCCACCGGCGGCACGCCCTACGTGCCCGACTTTCCGGGCCGCGAGCACATCGCCAGTTCCGATGCGATGTTCGACCTCGACCCGTTCCCCAAGCGCCTGCTGGTGGTGGGCGGCGGCTACATCGCCTGCGAGTTCGCATCGATCTTCAACGGCCTGGGCGCCCAGGTGACGCAGCTGCACCGCCGCGCGCACCTGCTCACCGGCTTCGACGACGACGTGCGGCAGTTCCTGGCCAACGAGATGGGCAAGGCGGGCGTCGACGTGCGGCTGAACTGCGAGGCCACCTCGATCACGCGCGGGGCGCACGGGCTCACGGTCACGCTCGCGCGCGGCCAGCAGATCGAAGCCGACACGGTGCTCTTTGCAACCGGCCGCGTGCCCAACACCCAGGGTCTCGGCCTGGACGCGGCGGGCGTGAAGCTCGACGAGCGCGGCGCCATCGCGGTCGATGCGCACTACCGCAGCTCGGTGCCGTCGATCCATGCGGTGGGCGACGTGTCCACGCGCGTGCAGCTCACGCCGGTGGCGCTGGCCGAGGCGATGGTGGTGGTCGACGAACTCTTCGGCAAGGGCCGGCGCCGGCTCGACTACGAGTTCATTCCGACGGCCGTGTTCACGCACCCCAACATCGGCACCTGCGGCTACACCGAGCTCGACGCGCGCGCGAAGTTCGGCGACGTGGCGGTGTTCTCGAGCGAATTCAAGTCGCTGCGCCACACGCTGTCGGGCCGCACCGAGCGCACCTTCATGAAGCTGGTGGTCGACAAGGCCAGCGACCGCGTGGTCGGCCTGCACATGGTGGGCGCCGATGCGGGCGAGGTGGTGCAGGGCTTTGCCGTGGCGATGCGCGCGGGCGCGACCAAGGCGCTGTTCGACAGCACCATCGGCATCCACCCGACGGCGGCCGAAGAGTTCGTGACGATGCGCGAACCCATGCCAGGCTAGCGCTGCTTGCCCTCGAGCAGCTTCACCATCACGAACAGCACGCGGTTGGCGGGCGTGGGCACGCCGAGCGCCTCGCCGCGGCGCACGACGAAGCCGTTGAGGTGGTCGATCTCGCTGGGCTTGCCGCGTGCGAGGTCCTGCGCGGTCGATGAATACTGCGAGGGCATCGATTGCGCGATGCCGCGGATGGCCGCATCGGTATCGCCCGGAATCTCGACGCCCTCGGCCCTGGCCACGGCCAGGCATTCTGCGACCACGTCGCGGATCACCTCGGCCACGCCAACGCCCTTCACGAGCTCGCCGTAGGGCAGCTGCGACACGGCCGACAGCGCGTTGTAGGCGCAGTTCAGCACCAGCTTGGCCCAGAGCGAGCCGCGCACGTTGCCGGAAATCTGCGTGGGCACGCCGGCGGCCACCAGCTGCTGCGCCACTTGCTCGCTGTGGCGCGACGGCGCGATCACCAGCTCGCCGCGGCCGTGGTGCTTCACGTGGCCGGGGCCGGCCATCTCGGTGGCGACATAGACCACGGCGGCGGCCACCTCGCTGGACGGCAGCGCCGCGCGCACGCGCTCGTCGTTGTCGACGCCGTTCTGCAGCGTGAGCACCAGCGCATCGCGCGACAGATGCGGCCCGATCTGCGCCGCGGCCGCTTCGGTGTCGGTGGACTTCACGCAGAAGAGCACAAGCTGGGCGCCCTGCACCGCGCTGGGCTCGGTGCTTGCGCCGAGCGGCACGTGCTCGTCGAAGGTCTTCGTCTCCAGCCGCAGCCCGTGGGCGCGCACGGCCTCCACGTGCGAAGGCCGGCCGATCAGCACCACCTCGTGGCCCGCGCGCGCCAGCATGGCGCCGTAGTAGCAGCCGACTGCGCCGGCGCCCATGACTGCGACTTTCATCGATTCGATTCCTTGGTTGTCTGCAGGAGGCTTCGAGGTTAGCCGTTCGGCCGCCGCGCCGCAGCGGGCGGGCATGCCGGCGCCGCATTGGCATTGCACAATGCCGTCATGCCCTACATGCCCACTTTCGTCGCTCCCGCCCGCTTCAACGACGCCGCCGCCGCACTCGAACAGGTCAAGTCCATCTACCAGGGGGGCCTCGCGCACCTGCGCGAATCGATGCTGCGCTTCGTGGCCGGGGAGGCGCTGCCGGGCCGGGTGCGGGCCTGCTACCCGTTCGTGCGGGTGCACACGCACACCGTCTCGCGCCACACGCCGCCGGCCAATGCGGGGCTGAGCTATGGCTTCGTCGCCGGGCCGGGCCGCTACGAGACCACGCTGACGCGGCCCGACCTGTTCTCGCGCTACTACCTCGACCAGTTCCGCCTGCTGCTGGAGAACCATCAGGTCGAGATCGAGGTGGGCACCAGCACGCAGCCGATTCCCATCCACTTTTCCTTTGCCGAGAACGACCACATCGAAGGCACGATGAGCGAGGAGCGCCGCGCGCTGATGCGCGACGTGTTCGACCTGCCCGACCTGGGCGTGATGGACGACGGCATTGCCAACGGCACCTACGAGGCGCTGGCGGGCGAGGCGCAGCCGCTGTCGCTCTTCACGGCGGCGCGCGTGGACTATTCGCTGCACCGGCTGCGGCACTACACCGGCACCGCGCCCGAGTGGTTCCAGAATTTCGTGCTGTTCACCAACTACCAGTTCTACATCGACGAGTTCGTGCGGCTGGGCCACGAGGCCATGGCCGACGAGAAGAGCGAGTACGTGGCCTTCATCGAGCCCGGCAACGTGGTCACGCGCCGGCGCGGGCTGGCCGCGGGCGCCAGCACCAACTACGGCGGCCTGCTCGACGGCAGCCAGGGCACGGCGCCGCCGCGCCTGCCGCAGATGCCGGCCTACCACCTGGTGCGCGAGGACTGCAGCGGCATCAGCATGGTGAACATCGGCGTCGGCCCGGCCAATGCCAAGACCATCACCGACCACATCGCCGTGCTGCGCCCGCATGCCTGGATGATGCTGGGCCACTGCGCGGGCCTGCGCAACGCGCAGCAGCTCGGCGACTACGTGCTGGCGCATGCCTATGTGCGCGAGGACCACGTGCTCGACGAGGAACTCCCGCTGTGGGTGCCGATTCCGGCGCTGTCGGAAATCCAGCTTGCGCTGGAAAAAGCCGTGGCCGACGTCACGCGCTACACGGGCCCGGACCTCAAGAAGATCATGCGCACCGGCACGGTGGCGAGCACCGACAACCGCAACTGGGAACTGCTGCCGGGCAACCAGCCGCAGCGCCGCTTCAGCCAGAGCCGGGCCGTGGCGCTCGACATGGAAAGCGCCACCATCGCGGCCAACGGCTTCCGCTTTCGCGTGCCCTACGGCACTTTGTTGTGCGTGAGCGACAAACCGCTGCACGGCGAGATCAAGCTGCCGGGCATGGCCAACCACTTCTACCGCGAGCGCGTGGAGCAGCACCTGCGCATCGGCATGCGGGCCATCGACATCCTGCGCGAGCAGGGTTCGACCCGGCTGCACAGCCGCAAGCTGCGCAGCTTCGCGGAGGTCGCCTTCCAGTAGCCGCCGGGCTTACCTAGGGTTTTTACCTACTTTCGAAAGTAGGTGGGCGACGCATTTCGCGGACATCATCCGGCAACCTTTCTCACAACCGGAAACAAAATGTCTCGTTCGTCGCCCGGGAAGTTTTCTCGCCGCAACTTCAATGCATGGATGGCGGGCGCGGCCGCCGCTGCCGGGGCCGGGCCTGCGCTGCTGTGGCCTCGCCTGGCCGGCGCGGCCGAGCCGCAGCTCGTTTCGAAGCTGCGCATCGTGATTCCGGCCAACGAAGGCGGCGGCTGGGACCAGACCGGCCGCGCGCTCGGCGCGGCGCTGCTGGCCTCGGGCGCGGCGGGCGATGTGGTCTACGAGAACATCGGCGGCAAGGGCGGCACCATCGGCCTGGCAAAGTACGTCGAGAAATACGATGCCGACCCCGACACCCTGCTGATGAGCGGCATGGTCATGGTCGGCGCGGTGGCGCTGCAGAAGCCGGCCGTCACCATGGCGCAGGTGGCGCCGGTCGCGCGCCTCACCAGCGACTACGAGGTGGTGGCCGTGAAGGCCGATTCGCCGATCAAGACGCCCAAGGACCTGATCGCCCAGCTGCGCACCGATGCGGCCAAGGCCGTCATCGCGGGTGGCTCGGCCGGCGGCGTGGACCACATGTACGCCGGCATGCTGGCCCGCGTGGCCGGCAACACCGCGGGCCTGGTCTACCAGCCCTACCCGGGCGGCGCGCAGGTGGTGGAAGCACTTGCCACCGGCAAGGCGGTGGCGGGCATCTCGGGCTTCAGCGAGTTCAGCGCGGGTCTTTCCAACGGCACGCTGCGCGCGATCGGCGTGTCGTCGAAGCGGCCGTTCCTGGGCATTCCGTCGGTGCGCGAGCAGGGCGTGGACGCCGACCTGGCCAACTGGCGCGGCGTGCTCACCGGCAAGAAGGTGACGGCGGAGCGCCGGGCCGTGCTGCTCGAGGCGGTGCACCGCGCCACCAACGCCGATGTCTGGCAGAAGACCATCAAGCGCAACAACTGGGATGCGTACTGGATGGCGGGCAAGGATTTCGAGAGCTTCCTCGAGCTGGACCTGGCGATGGCCGGTCCGATGATCTACCTGCTCAAGCTGAAGGCCTGAGCGCGCGCTTCAGGCAAAGAGCTCGGGCATCTCGCGCTGCGCCTTGGGCGTGAGCGCAAGCGCGCGGCCGTCGAGCTCCTGGCGCACCCAGCCGCGGCGCAGCGACAGCTGGAGCCAGGCCGCGCCGAGCGCGCCGCCCAGGTGCGGGCGGCGCTCGCTCCAGTCGAGGCAGGCGCAGGCAAAGCGCCGGCGCGAGCGGCGCACCGCATCCACCTCCACGCCCAGGCTCTCCAGCGCGATGGCGCCTTCGAGCGTGAGCTCGTACGAGCCGCTCTGCAGGCCGCTGAGCCAGCCTTGCGCGTGCAGCCGGTCGTGCAGCGCGACGCCGGCGGCGCCGGCCATGTGGTCGTAGCAGGTGCGCGCGGCGCGCAGGCGGCTCGGCGTGCTGGGCTTGAACTGCGCGGTGCGCGGCGCGCCGGCCACCACCATCAGGCTTTCGAGCGCGGCCGCCACGTTGTCGCCCGCCAGCCGGAAGTAGCGGTGCTTGCCCTGCACGAGCAGCTCGACCAGCCGCTCTTCCTTGAGGCGCGCGAGGTGCGCGCTGGCGGTGGAGGCGGCCACCTCGGCCACGGTAGCCAGCTCGGTCGCGGTGCGCGCATGGCCGTCCATCAGGCAGCTCAGCATGCGGGCGCGCGCGGGCTCGGCGATGGCACCGGCCAGGCGGGCCAGCTGCACGTCGGCATTGGAGGAAGAAGAAGAGCTCGTGTCCATGCGCCGATCCTAAGACGCCGCCGCATCCCACACTTCGTTCGCGGCCGAAGTGTGGCGGCGGCGGCAATTGCACACTGCGCGGCATGAACACAAGCCCCACGCCCTCCGCCTTCGACGGCATGCCGCTCGACCCCGTCGCGGCCGTCACGCATGCCGATCCCTATCCCTACTACGCCGAACTGCGCGCGGGGCCGCCGCTCGCGTGGAACGAGGCGCTGCGCCTGTGGGTCGCGAGCCGCGCGGAGGTGATCGAATCGCTGCTGCTCGCGCACGGCGGCGCGCTGCGCGTGCGGCCGGCGGCCGAGCCGGTGCCGCGCGCCATTGCGGGCAGCGCGGCAGGCGAGGTGTTCGGCCACCTCGTGCGCATGAACGACGGCACGGCGCACCAGGCCCATCGGCCCGCGCTGCAGCGTGCGCTGGCGGGGCTGGACCTGGGCGCAGTGCGCACCGCGGCCTTGCGGGTCGCCCGCGATGTGCCGGTGCAGCCTGTGTCGGACGCGCTGTTTTCCATGCCGGTGCGGACCGTCGCGCACCTGCTGGGCTTTGCCGATGAGGCGCTGCCGCAGGTGGACCGGTGGATGCGCGATTTTGTCGCCTGCCTGTCGCCGCTGTCCACGGCAGAGCAGCTGCAGGATGCGAGCGCGGCCGCGGGCGCACTCATGACGCGCTTCGAGGCGCTGGCCGCAGGCGCAACGCCACGCGATGGAACACTGCTCGCGGCCGCGCTCGCCGAGAGCCAGGCCAGCGCGCCGCTCTCGCGCGCGCTGCTCGCGAACCTCGTCGGCCTGCTCTCGCAGACCTGCGACGCAACGGCCGGCCTGCTGGGCAACAGCCTGATCGCGGTGATGCGCGAACCGTCGCTGCAAGAGGCCGCGCAGACCCAGGTCGGGCTGCTGGCGATCGTGGAAGAAACGGCGCGGCACGACCCCTCGGTGCACAACACGCGGCGCTTCGTGGCCGAGCCCGTCACCATCGCGGGCACGCCGCTGGCGGCGGGCGATGCGGTGTTGCTGGTGCTGGCCGCGGCCAACCGCGATCCCGCGCTCAACCCGGAGCCCGAGCGCTTCAGCCTCGTGCGCGCGCGGCGCCGCATGCTGGGCTTCGGCCACGGCATGCACGCCTGCCCGGGCCAGGCGCTGGCCTGCACGCTGGCCGCCGCGGGTCTGGAGGCCGTGCTGCATCGCACGCCCGATCTCGCGGCGCTGCGCGCGCGCGGCTGGCACTACCGGCCCTCGGTCGCCGCGCGCATTCCCGTCTTTCATTGATGACGGGAGCGCGAAGGCCGTTCAGGCGCGCGCGGCAGCCCAGCGCCCGGTGCCTTCGAGGTGCGGCGACAGCGCCGCGTCGCCCCAGCGCAGCGGCAGGGCGGCGGGCCGGCGCAGTGCGTGCTCCACATGCAGCCGCAGCAGCCGCTCGGCGCCTTCGAACTCGGCGATCTCGGGGCCGTCCAGCACCAGCTCGGCGGTGGCCGCCACATGCAGCAGATCGCCGTTGTCATAGTCGATGAACAGCAGCCCCGCGCGCGGATGGGCCACCAGGTTGCCCAGCGTGTTGAAGAAGCGGTTGCCGTTGAAGTCGGGCACCGTGAGCACGCCGCCCGCGTCGACGCGAACAAAGCCGGGCCGCCCGCCGCGATGCGACACGTCGACACCGTGCGAGCGCGCATCGGCCGCGTCGCCGCTGGCCGCATCGCCTGGGTACGCGGTGGCGATGAACAGCGTGTCGGCGCTGCCGATGAGGCGCTGCGCATCGAGGTCGAGCGCATCGAGCCGCTGCACGGGCGCGCGGCCGCCGCGCGCGGCCACCAGTTCCGGTTCGCGCGCCTGGATGTAGCGCGGGCAGTTGCCGAAGCTCTGCTGCACCGCGACCATGAAGCCGCCCGCATCGAGCGACTCGACCGTGCCGTTCATGCGGTTGCGCCGCCGCGTGTGCGGCTCGATGCCCAGCAGGCCGAGCGTGGCCCCCTGCACGAGCTGCCCCGCCAGCGGATCGCCGGCCGCCGGCAGCGCATCGACGCGCAGGTGCGTGGCATCGGGCGAATGCGCGAAGCCGGCGGGCGCCGCGAGCACGCTGGCCCAGGGCTGCAGATTGGCGTCGAGGCTGCCGACCACGAGGAAGGGCAGCTGCGCGAAGAATTCGCGGTGCTGGTCGGGCATGTAGTCGCGGATCACGCGCGGGCCCATGGTCTCCATGCGGTCGCGCCAGCCCGTCTGTACCTGCAGCGCGCGCTCGCCGGCGTGAAAGGGTGCGGCGATCATGATTCAGCCGCCGCAAGGCCGACCGGCGTGCGCACCATCGGCACGAAGCCGGGCAGCGCCTCCACGCGCGCGAGCCAGGCGCGCACCTGCGGGTAGGCGTCGAGCGACACGCGGCCTTCCGGTGCATGCGCGACATAGGCGTAGTTCGCGATGTCGGCCAGCGTGGCCGCGGGCCCGGCCAGGAAGGGCTGCTGCCCCAGGTGAATCTCCATCACCGCGAGCAGCGCATGCGAACGCGTGACCGTCTCGGCGGGATCGGCGGCCAGGCCGAACAGCGCCATGACGCGCGCGGCGGCCGGCCCGTAGGCCAGCGGCCCCGCGGCCACCGAGAACCAGCGCTGCACGCGCGCCGCGCCCACCGGGTCGCGCGGCATCCAGCGCGCCGGATCGGGCGAATAGCGCTCGTTGAGGTAGACCAGGATCGCGTTGGAATCGGCCAGCGTGGTTTCGCCGTCCTCGATCACCGGCACCTGCCCGAAAGGGTTGCGCGCCAGGAACTCGGGCGTGCGGTGGGCGCGCTGCTTCAGGTCGAGTTCGATCACTTCGAAAGGCAGGCCGAGCATCGAGAGGAACAGCCGCACCCGGTGCACGTGGCCCGAGATGGCGCTGCCGTAGAGCTTGATGGGTTGTGCGGGCGGGGAGGCGATGGCGTTCATGGTGGTTCTCTGCAATGTGGAGTGGGCGTGATCCGGATTCTTCTCTCTTGCGCTGAATGAAGGAATAGCCGTTATTGCATTTGACTGCTGCGTAAATCGGCTTAATCCGGTTTATTCCGGTTTAATGGCGCCATGGATCGTTTCAAGGCCATGCAGACCTTCGTGCAGATTGCCGACCAGGGCAGCCTGACCCGCGCCGCCGAGGCGCTCGGCAGTTCGCTGCCCGCGGTGGTGCGCGCGCTCGCCGCGCTGGAGGCCCACCTGGGCGTGCGCCTGTTCCACCGCACCACGCGCCGCCTCTCGCTCACCGAGGAGGGCCGCCATTACCTGCCGAGCGCGCGCGAGGTGCTGCTGGCCGCGGACGCCGCCGACCTCGCGCTCAAGGCCGAGGCGCGCGAGCCCGCGGGCCAGCTCACCATCACCGCGCCGGTGCTGTTCGGCCACATGTACGTGGCGCCCGCCATCACGCGCTTCATGCAGCGCCACGACAAGGTGCGCTGCACCGTGCTGCTGCACGACCGCACGGTGAACCTGCTGGAGGAAGGCATCGACGTGGGCATCCGCATCAGCCCGCTCGCGGATTCGTCGCTCGTGGCGCAGACGCTCGGCACCATCCGGCGCGTGGTGGCGGTGAGCTCCGAGTACCTCGCGCGCCACGGCATGCCGCGCCATCCGCGCGAGCTCCATGGCGCGCCCTGCGTGCGCGGCCGCGTCGACGCGCCGCCGCAGTGGGTGTTCCACGAACGCGGCAGGACCGTGAGCGTGACGCCGAGCTGCCGCCTCGAGTTCAACCACCTCGCGCCGGCCATCGAAGCCTGCGCCGCGGGCATGGGCTTCGGCACCTTCTTCTCCTACCAGGTGCTGCCGCATGTGGCGCAGGGCCGGTTGAAGCTGGTGCTCGAAGACTTCGAGCCGCCGCCGCGGCCGGTGAGCGTGATCTACCCGAACGCGCGGCTGCTGCCGGCCCGCACGCGCGCCTTCATCGACTGGATGAAGACCGAGTTCAGCGGCCTGCGCATGTAGGGCGGCGGCGGCAGCAGTGGCTCCGAACTCGCGCGGCTTGTCCATCGGTTGAAGCGATGGCGGCAGGCTTCGCGGGCCTGCGTCAGAATGGCCGCGTGCCCTCCTCTTCTTCTTCCTCCGCCCCGCTCTTCCACGCCAGCCGCCTTTGCAAGCGCTACGGCGGCACCACGGTCGTGGACGACCTGTCGTTCGAGATCGCGCCCGGCGAATGCCTGGGCGTGATCGGCCCGAACGGCGCCGGCAAGACCACCACCATCCGCATGTGCCTGGGCCTCACCACGCCCGACGGCGGCGACATCTGCGCGTTGGGCCTGCAGATGCCGCGCGATGCGCTGGCCATCAAGGCGCAGCTCGGCGTGGTGTCGCAGTTCGACACGCTCGACCCCGACTTCAGCTGCGCCGAGAACCTCGTGGTGTACGGCCGCTACTTCGGCTTCAGCAAGGCGCAGGTGCGCGAGCGCGTGCCGCAGCTGCTGGAGTTTGCGGCGCTCTCTCACAAGGCCGATGCCAAGCCGGGCGAGCTCTCGGGCGGCATGCGCCGGCGCCTCTCGCTGGCGCGCGCGCTGGTGAACGACCCCAAGCTGCTGCTGCTCGACGAGCCCACCACCGGGCTCGACCCGCAGGCGCGCCACCTGATGTGGGAGCGCCTGCAGGTGCTGCTGCAGCAGGGCAAGTCGATCCTGCTGACCACGCACTTCATGGACGAGGCCGAGCGCCTGTGCTCGCGCCTGCTGGTGCTCGACCACGGCCGCAAGATCGCCGAGGGCCGCCCGCGCGACCTGATCGCCGAGCACCTGGAGCCCGACGTGGTCGAGGTGTATGGCAACGGCGCGCTGTCCTTGGCCGAATCGCCCGAACTGAAGGCGATGGCAGCGCGCGTGGAAGTGAGCGGCGAGACCGTGTTCTTCTACACGCAGGATGCGCGCCGGCTGCTCGACGCGCTCAGCCGGCACGGCCGTCTGCGCACCTTTCATCGGCCCGCGAACCTCGAAGACCTTTTTCTCAAGCTCACGGGCCGGCAGATCCGCGAGGACGGCTAGGCCACGACGATCATGAATACCACGACTGCAAGTTCTTCTTCTGCCGCGCCATCGCCGCCGGCCCGTTCCGTGTGGCGCGCGCCCGAGCTCTCGCTGCGCTGGTGGCCCGTGTTCCTGCGCAACCTGCTGGTGTGGCGCAAGCTCGCGATCCCCAGCCTCATCGGCAACATCGCCGAGCCGCTGATCTGGCTCGTGGCCTTCGGCTACGGCATGGGCGCGCTGGTCGGCGAGGTGTCGGTCGACGGAACCCGCGTGCCCTACATCCTGTTCCTCGCGAGCGGCTCGATCTGCATGAGCGCGATGAATGCCGCGAGCTTCGAGGCGCTGTATTCGGCGTTCTCGCGCATGCATGTGCAGAAGACTTGGGACGGCATCATGAACGCGCCGGTCGGCCTGGACGACATCGTGCTGGCCGAGATGCTGTGGGCCGCGTTCAAGTCGATCTTCACCGTGACCGCGATCCTGTTCGTGATGCTCGGGCTGGGCATCAGCCACAGCCCCAAGCTGATCGTCGCGTGGATGGTGCTGATCGGCGCGGGGATCACCTTCTCGTCGATTGCGCTGATCTTCAATGCGCTCGCGAAGGGGTACGACTTCTTCACTTATTACTTCACGCTGTTCATGACGCCGATGATGTTCTTGAGCGGCGTGTTCTTTCCGCTGGAGCAGCTGCCTTCCGCCGTGAGGGCCGTGGCGGCGTGGCTGCCGCTGACCAATGCGGTGGCGCTGGTGCGGCCGCTGTTCATGGATCAATGGCCTGGCGGGTGGTGGGTGCATGCGGGGGTGCTGGTGGTTTATGGGGTTGTTTCTTTTTGGGTGGCGTTGGCTTTGACTCGGAAGAGGTTTCGGGGGTAGGTTTTTTGGAGTTCCGGGGCCGGGTCTCGCCCCGGCGGGCGACTCACTTTCTTTGCTTCGCTTCGCCAAAGAAAGTAAGCAAAGAAAGGCGACCCCTACTGTCTGCGTCCCTTCGCTTCGCTACGGGCAACCTGCGGTGCTCGATTACGGCGGGGGTCCGCAGAACTCGCTTCGCTCAGACAGCTGCGGCCCTGATCCCGCCTCCATCTGCGCTCCTCGGCGCATACAGAAGGGGTGGGAACGGGCAGCCTTCGCTTCGCTCGGCCCCAATACCAACAGCCAATACCAACGGCCCAATCCAATCCCAACCACCGCGGCGCTGCGCGCCGCGGTGGCTTGGTGGCCGAGCGAAGCAAAGGCCCGAGTGGTTTGCCCTCCCCTCTGTATGCGCCGAGGAGCGCAGCGTTTTGCGGATCAGGGCTCGCCCTTGTTTGAGCGAAGCGAGTTTGGGCGAGACCCCGCGAAACGCGAGCACCGCAGGTTGCCCGTAGCGAAGCGAAGGGACGCAGACAGTGGGGTCGCCTTTCTTTTGCCTACGTTTCTTTGGCGAAGCAAAGAAAAGTAGGTCGCCCGCCGGGGCGAGACCCGGCCGGAAAATAACCCGACAACAGCATCCAAAAATATTACATTGCACGCAATTCAATTGCGAACTACAATTCCAGCCATGCGCAGCAGCACCAAGCAAGCCTCAGACGAAATGCTCAAGCTGGACAACCAGCTCTGCTTCGCCGTCTATTCCGCCTCCTTGGCCATGACCCGCCTCTACAAGCCGGTCCTGGAAAAGCTGCAGCTCACCTATCCCCAATACCTCGTCATGCTCGCGCTGTGGGAGCAAGACGGCCCCACGGTCTCCGAGCTCGGCGAGCGCCTCTCGCTCGATTCCGGCACGCTCACGCCGCTGCTCAAGCGGCTCGAAGCCGTCGGCTATGTCACACGGCTGCGCGACGTGGCCGACGAGCGCCGCGTGCACATCACGCTCACCGCCGCGGGCCGCAAGCTCAAGGCGCGCGCCGCCAGCGTGCCCGGCTGCCTCATGGCCGCGGCGCAATGCTCGGTGCCTGAACTCATCTCGCTCACCCAGCAGATCCAGACGCTGCGCGACCGCATCAGGAAAGCGGCCTGACACGCACGCACCCAAGACAGGTTTCCCCCGCTTCGATTCAAAAAAGAAGCTCTTTTTCACCACCCTCACCAACCCAAGGAATCACCACCATGACCACCAAGCTCGACAAGGTTCTCTACACCGCTGAAGCCCACACCATCGGCGGCCGCGACGGCGCAGGCAAGTCCAGCGACGGCGCCATCGACGTCAAGCTCAGCTCGCCCGGTTCGGGCAAGCCCGGCACCAACCCCGAGCAGCTGTTCGCGGTCGGCTATGCCGCCTGCTTCATCGGCGCGATGAAGGCCGTCGGCCCGAAGATCGGCGTGAAGGTGCCCGAGGACGTGGCGATCGACTCCAGCGTTTCCCTTGGCCCGACGAACGGCGGCGCCGCCTACGGCATTGCGGTGAAGCTGGCCATCACGCTGCCGGGCCTGGACGCCGAGCAGAAGCAGAAGCTGGTCGATGCGGCCCACCAGGTCTGCCCGTACTCGAACGCCACGCGCGGCAACATCGACGTCGAACTCTCGATCGCCTGATTCCGCCCCCTGCGCAAGGGGTTAAAAAAAGAAGAGCGTCCCGGCCACAAGCCGGGGCGCTTTTTCTTTTTCATGGCCGGCGTTGTCCCGCGGGTGACGCGGAACAGGGAAACGCGATAGCGCCTTTCATCGAGCTTGGCTAATGTGGCTGCAGCACGCGCCATCCCGCGCAACTCACACCACCACCATGGAGATCCACACCATGAGCACCACCACCAGCTTCCTGGTCCGCAAGGGCGAACTCGCCACCACGCAACTGCACACGGCCACCGACCAGCCGCTGGCCGACGGCCAGGTGCGCGTGCGCATCGACAGCTTTGCGCTCACCTCCAACAACATCACCTACGCCGCCTTCGGCGATGCGATGAGCTACTGGCAGTTCTTTCCGTCCACGGAAGAAGGCTGGGGCAGCATCCCGGTGTGGGGCTTTGCCAGCGTGGTGCAGTCGCTGCACCCGGGCGTGGCGGCGGGCGAGCGGCTCTACGGCTACTGGCCGATGTCGTCGGGCGCTGTGCTGAGCCCCGACCGCCTCTCGCCCGGGCGTTTTACCGACGCCGCCGCGCACCGTGCCGAGCTGCCCGCGGTCTACAACCAGTACTTCCGCTGCAACGCCGATCCGCTCTACACCGCGGACACCGAGGACGTGCAGGCGCTGCTGCGCCCGCTGTTCATCACCTCGTGGCTGATCGACGACTTCATGGCCGACAACGATTTCTTCGGCGCCAACACCATGCTGCTGTCGAGCGCGTCGAGCAAGACGGCCTACGGCACCGCCTTCCAGCTGCACCAGCGCGAAGGCGTCGAGGTGATCGGCCTGACCTCCGCCGCCAACGTGGCCTTCTGCGAAAGCCTGGGCTGCTACCACCGCGTGCTGAGCTACGACGCGCTCGACGGCATCGCGGCCGCCACGCCCTGCGTCTATGTGGACTTTGCGGGCAACGCCGGGCTGCGCAACGCGATCCACACGCGTTTTTCCAACCTCAAGTACAGCTGCTCGATCGGCGGCACGCACGTGGAGCAGCTCGCGGCCAAGGGCGCGGGCAAGGACCTGGCCGGTCCGCGCGCCACGCTGTTCTTTGCGCCGGCGCAGATCAAGAAGCGCACCGCCGAATGGGGCGCCGACGAATTCGGCCGGCGCATGGTGGCCGCCTGGCACCACTTCCTGGCGAGCGTGACCGACGCGAAGAACCCCTGGCTGCGCGCCGAGCACCACCACGGCGGCGAGGCGGTGCAGGCCGCCTATGCGCAGGTGCTGGCCGGCAAGGGCGACCCGCGCATCGGCCATGTCCTTTCGCTTTACAAACAACCGGGCGGCCTCTGACATTCCGGGCGCC
Source organism: Variovorax sp. 01N425 (assembly GCF_056399465.1). Classification (NCBI taxonomy): domain Bacteria; kingdom Pseudomonadati; phylum Pseudomonadota; class Betaproteobacteria; order Burkholderiales; family Comamonadaceae; genus Variovorax; species Variovorax sp. 01N425. Next base: position 53,456 of record NZ_JBFTRJ010000022.1, read on the forward strand.
GGGGTAGCGACAATCGCCGCATGACCCTTTCCCCCGCTGCGCCCGCGAATACCCATCCCTACGAGAACCTCACGCCCGATGTGGTGCTGGACGCCCTGGCAACGCTCGGCCTGCACGGCGATGGCCGGCTCACGGGCCTGAACTCGTACGAGAACCGGGTCTACCAGGTCTACCTGGAAGACCGCAGTGCGGTGGTGGTCAAGTTCTACCGCCCCGAGCGCTGGAGCGAAGCCGAGATCCTCGAAGAGCACGGCTTCTCGCTCGAACTGGCGGCGGCCGAAGTGCCCGCCGTGGCACCGCTGGCCTTCGACGGCAGCACGCTGCACCGCCACGGCGGCTTCGCCTTCAGCGTGAGCCCCTACCGCGGCGGCCGCGCGCCGGAGCTCGACGATTTCGAAGTGCTCGAGTGGGTCGGCCGCTTTCTCGCGCGCATCCACACGGTGGGCAGCGCACGGCCCTTCGAGGCCCGGCCCGCGCTCGACCTGCAGACCTTCGGCATCGCCTCGCGCGACTGGCTGCTGGCCAACGACAAGGTGCCGCTCGACGTGCAGCGCGACTGGGAAAAGGCCTGCAACGAAGCACTGGACATGATTGCCGCCACGGCGCTGGCGGTGAGCGCCCCGGCCTCCGATTTCAAGCCGCGCAAGCTGCGCCTGCACGGCGACGTGCACCCCGGCAACATCCTTTGGACCCCGACCGATCGCCCCGGCGGCGGGCCGCACTTCGTCGACCTGGACGATGCGCGCACCGGCTTCGCGGTGCAGGACTTGTGGATGCTGCTGTCGGGCGAGCGCGCGCAGCGCACCGCGCAGCTCTCGGGGCTGCTCGACGGCTACGAGCAGTTCCGCGAATTCGACCGCCGCGAGCTCGCGCTGATCGAGCCGCTGCGCACCCTGCGGCTCATCCATTACAGCGCCTGGCTCGCGCGCCGCTGGGAAGACCCGATCTTCCCGATCAACTTCCCGTGGTTCGGCTCCAGCGACTACTGGAAGGGCCAGATCCTCGTGCTGCAGGAGCAGTGCGAGCAGATGGCCGAAGAGCCGCTCTACGCCTAGAAATGTCAGCCCCCCGGCTTTTCACTTCGCTTCGCTGCGTGTAATTCTCCACCCCCCGAGGGGGAGGCCCGGTCGCCTTGGGGCGGCCCGGCGGCGGCCGGTTGCACGTTGGCCACGCCCTGCAGCAGCCGTTCGGCCAGCACGTTCGGCGGCCCGCTGCGCCACACGCCATGCGCCTCCGATTGCGCCACCGCGCGGTCGAGCGGCCGGAACACCGCGCCGCGCAGGGCCGAATGCCGCATGGCCTGCGGCACCAGTGCCACGCCCATGCCCTGCGACACCAGCGAGACCACCGCGAGCCAGTGGCGCACCTCGTGCCGCACCTCGGGCAGGAAGCCGGCGTCGGCGCAGATCGACAGGATGCGCTCGTGGTAGTCGGGCGAGGCCTCGCGCGAGAACAGCACGAAGGGCTGGTTGCGCAGGTCGGCCGGCGCCAGCACGCGCTTGCGCGCGAGCGCGTGGCCCGAGGGCAGGCAGCACACGAAAGGCTCGGACAGCAGCAGCCGGTGCTGCAGCTCGGGCGGCATGCGGCTGGTGTGGACGAAGCCCAGGTCGAGCCGGTCGTGCAGCAGCTCGGCGATCTGCACGCCTGAATTGAGTTCGGCGAGCGTGATGCGCACCGCCGGGTGCCGGGCCTGGAACGCGCGCAGCGCCTGCGGCAGACCGCGGTAGAGCATCGCACCGACGAAGCCGATGCGCAGCCGCCCGGCCGAGCCCGCGGCCACGTCGCGCGCCTCGAGCGCCGCCTCTTCCGCCTGCAGCAGCAGCCGCCGCGCCGAGATGCGCAGCGCCTCGCCCGCATGCGTGAGGCGCACCTCCTTGCTGTTGCGCTCGAACAGCCGCGCGCCCACCGACTCCTCGAGTTGGCGGATCGCCACCGACAGCGGCGGCTGCGAGATCGACAGGCGCCGCGCGGCGCGCCCGAAGTGCAGCTCCTCGGCCAGCACGGAAAAGTAGCGCAGGTGTCGCAGTTCCATGAATAGGCAAATCGAATCGAACAAGACCTATTCGATATTAGACACGGATCGCCTGGAAACCAACAATGCGGCGAACCAGGAGACAAAACGCATGGCCCAGAACGACGCCACCGCCGCGCACGCGCACCCGATTCCCGACCGCCACGGCCAGAACCTGTTCAGCACCGACACCGAGCTGCACAAGCTGCTCGCGCTCTACCTGCCCGCCGACCTGCTGGCCCACATGCGGCCGCACTTCGAGCGGCTGGGCGGCCTCGCGGGCGGCCTGCTCGACGACCTGGCCGGCACCGCCGACCGCAACCCGCCCACGCTGGAGCAGCGCACGCGCACCGGCCTGGACGAGCAGAAGATCGTCAAGCACCCGGCCTACGTCGAGATGGAACGCCTCGCGCTCAGCGAATTCGGCCTGGCCGCGATGTCGCACCGCGATGAGACGCTGGGCTGGAAGGGCAGGATGCCGCCGCTGGTCAAGTACGTGCTGACCTATCTCTTCGTGCAGGCGGAGTTCGGCCTGTGCTGCCCGGTCTCGATGACCGACTCGCTCACGCGCACGCTCAGGAAGTTCGGGGGCCCCGAGCTGGTCGCGCGCTTCCTGCCGCGCCTGACCTCGCTCGATTTCGACGAGCTCGCGCAGGGCGCGATGTTCATGACCGAGCAGGCCGCGGGCTCCGACATCGCGGCCACCGCGACGATGGCGCGGCAAGAGACGGATGGCAGCTGGCGCCTCACCGGCGACAAGTGGTTCTGCTCCAACCCCGATGCCGACTTTGCGATGGTGCTCGCACGCGCCGACAACGGCCCGGCCGGCATGAAGGGCGTGTCGCTGTTCCTGCTGCCGCGCCGGCTCGAAGACGGCAGCCTCAACCATTACCGCATCATTCGCCTCAAGGACAAGCTGGGCACGCGCTCGATGGCCAGCGGCGAGATCCGGCTCGAAGGCGCCGTCGCGCACCTGGTGGGCGAGGAAGGCCGCGGCTTCGTGCAGATGGCCGACATGGTCAACAACTCGCGCCTGTCGAACGGCGTGCGTGCCGCGGGCCTCATGCGCCGCGCGGTGGCCGAGGCCGAGTACATCGCCGCCGAGCGCCGCGCCTTCGGCCGCACGCTCGAGCAGATGCCGCTGATGCAGCGCCAGCTCGACAAGCTGCGCCTGCCGGCCGAGCAGGCGCGCACCATGGTGTGCCAGACCGCACTGGCGCTCGCGCGCTCCGACGCCGGGGAGCCTGATGCCTACGCGCTGCTGCGCATCCTCACGCCGCTCATCAAGTTCCGCGCCTGCCGCGATGCGCGCAAGGTCACGGGCGACGCGATGGAAGTGCGCGGCGGCTGCGGCTACATCGAGGAATGGAGCGACCCGCGGCTCGTGCGCGATGCGCACCTGGGCTCGATCTGGGAAGGCACGAGCAACATCGTCGCGCTGGACGTGATCCGCGCCGTGAAGCGCGAGGGCTCGCTGCCGGTGCTGCGCGCGCACTGCGAGCAGCTGCTGGCCGATGCGGCGCTGCCGCCGGCCTTTGCCAAGGCGCTGCGCGATGCACTGGCGCGCGCCGCCGCGCTGGCCGAGACGGCCGCGCGAGAAGGCGGCGACGTGCTGGCGCGCCAGGCCGCCTCGGCGCTCTACCACTGCACGAGCAGCATCGCGATGGCCTGGGAGGCCGCGCGCAGCGGTTCCGCCCCGCGCCTGCGCTGGGCCCAGCTGGTGCTGCTGCACCGCGTGCTGCCGCGCGACCCGCTCGCGCCCGACGCGATGCCCGCGGACTGGAACAGCGCGGCCACCACGCGCACCGCCAAGGCCACGGCCTGATTCACGACGACAGAAAAAACGGAGACATCATCTTGCGACACCTCACCCTCTTCTTCGCGGCCCTGACCGCCTGCGCCGCGCTGCTGGGCGCCGCTCCCGCCGCACAGGCCCAGGGGCCTTTCCCCTCCAAGCCCCTGGTGCTGGTCGTGCCCTTCCCGCCCGGCGGCCCGACCGACGCCATGGCCCGTACGCTGGCCGCCGAGATGAAGGACCGCCTCGGCCAGCCGATGATCGTGGAGAACCGCGCAGGCGCGGGCGGCAACATCGGCGCCGACTACGTGGCGCGCGCCGAGGCCGACGGCCACACGCTGCTGTTCGGCACCTCGGGCCCGCTGGCCATCAACGCGAGCCTCTACCGCAAGATCAGCTACGACCCGGTCAAGAGCTTCGCGCCGGTGATCCAGGTCGGCTACCTGCCGAACATCCTGGTGGTGAACCCTGCGCTGCCGGTGAAGGACGTGAAAGAGCTGGTCGCCCATGCCAGGGCGAACCCGGGCAAGCTCAGCTATGCGTCGTCGGGCAACGGCGCGTCGTCGCACCTGGCGGGCGTGCTGTTCAACTCGGTGGCCGGCACCGACCTGCAGCACATCCCCTACAAGGGCACCGGCCCCGCGCTCAACGACCTGCTCGGCAACCAGGTGAGCATGACCTTCACCGACATCCTCACCGCGCTGCCTTATGTGAAGGCCGGCAAGCTGCGCGCGCTGGGCGTGGCGACGCTCGCGCGCTCGCAGGCGCTGCCCGAGGTGCCGACGATTGCGGAGCAGGGCTACAAGGGCTACGACGTGAGCGTGTTCTTCGGCATCGTCGCGCCGGCCGGCACGCCCGCGGACCGCGTGGCCAGGCTCAACCAGGCTTTCGCCGAAGTGCTGAACTCGCCCAAGGTGAAGCAGATGTTCGCGGCGCAGGGCCTCGAGGCCTCGGCGGACACCTCGCCGCAGAAGCTCGGGCAGTTCATCGTGAGCGAGTCGGCCAAGTGGAAGGACGTGGTGAAGAAGTCGGGGGCGCAGCTGGATTGATTTGCGCTTTTGTTGCCTTTGTTCAGGGCGCGCTCCCGCCGACGGGGTACCTTGCTCCGCGAATGTCCCCCGCCCTTCGGGCTCCTCCTTGATTTCGCTGCGCAAGGCACCCCATCGGCGTGATCGTTTTTCAGCGCACTGGTTGATCGGCGATGCACCGGCGGCGTGCCCCGGCGCACAGAGCATCGGGTGCTCCCCGCAGCGAAATCAAGGAGGAGGCCGCAGGCTGGGGGACATTCGCGGAGGGGAGTACCCGGTGATCTGTGCGCACGCCCTGAACAAAAGCGCCCCGAACAACAACAGCAGCACCAACAAACAATGCATCGGACCCCCGAAATGACAAACCCCCAAGGCGCCCTCGCAGGCATCCGCGTCCTCGACATCTCGCGCATCCTCGGCGGCCCCTACTGCGGCCAGATCCTTGGCGACCACGGTGCCGACGTGCTCAAGGTCGAGCCGCCGCAAGGCGACGACACGCGCACCTGGGGCCCGCCCTTCAAGGACGGCGTGGCTTCGTACTACCACGGCCTGAACCGCAACAAGCGCGTGCAGCACCTCGACTTTTCCACGGACGAAGGCCGCGAGGCGCTGCTCGCGCTCGTGGCCGAGGCCGACGTGCTGATCGAGAACTTCAAGACCGGCACCATGGAGCGCTGGGGCATCGGCTACGAGGCGATCTCGGCGCGCTTTCCGCGCCTCGTGTGGTGCCGCGTCTCGGGCTTCGGCGCCGATGGCCCGCTGGGCGCGCTGCCCGGCTACGACGCCGCCGTGCAGGCCATGACCGGCATCATGAGCATCAACGGCGAAGCCGACGGCGGCCCGCTGCGCGTGGGCCTGCCGGTGGTCGACATGGTGACCGGGCTCAATGCGGTGATCGGCGTGCTGCTCGCGCTGCAGGAGCGCAACCGCAGCGGCCGCGGGCAGTTCGTGGAAGCCGCGCTGTACGACAGCGGGCTCTCGCTGCTGCATCCGCATGCGGCCAACTGGTTCATGGATGGCACCGAGCCCCGCCGCACCGGCAACGCGCATCCCAACATCTATCCCTACGACGCGCTGGCCACCGGCACCGACCCGGTGTTCGTGGCGGTGGGCAACGACCGCCAGTTCGCGAGCCTGTGCCGCTGCATCGGCCTGCCCGCGCTGGCCGACGATCCGCTCTACCGCACGGCCGGCGCGCGCTCGGTGCACCGTGCGGGGCTCAAGCAGCAGCTGGAAGCGGCCATGGCGGCGTTCGACGGCCGTGCGCTGGTCGAGCAGCTGATGGCCGCGGGCGTGCCCGCCGCGCCGGTGCTGCCGGTGGCTGCGGCGCTCGAGCATCCGCACACGGCGCACCGCGAAATGGTGGTGGAAATGGAAGGCGGCTACCGCGGCATCGGCGCGCCCGTGAAGCTCAGCCGCACGCCGGCGAGCTACCGGCACGCGCCGCTCACGCCGGGCGAGCGCTTCCTGCCCGATGCCGCGGCCGGCACTGGCACCAGCGGCTCATAGCCCGGGCCGCGAGCCGGCGCGCGCCTTGGGCGCATGGAAAGCCTGCATGAACGCGCCCTGCAGTTCCGCCGGCAGGTCGGGCCGGTGGCACATCGCATAGCCGAGGCTCGGCGGATCGTCGGCGAGCGCAACAAAACGGATGTCGGGCCGTGCGATGCAGGCGAGCGATTCCACCACCAGCCCGATGCCCGCACCGGCCGCCACCAGCCCCACGAGCGAGATCGACGAGCTTGCGCACTGGTTGACCTGCGTGGTGATGCCGGCACGCGCAAGGTAGGCGGCGATGCGGTCGAACACCACCGGCCCGATGTCGCGCCGCACGCCGACCAGCGTCTGCTGCCGCAGGTCCGCCGCCGCAATGCGGCTGGCGCCCGCGAGCGGATGCGCGGCCGGCATCACGGCCATGAAGCGGTCGCGGGCCACCTCGCGCACCACGAGGTCGTCGCGCGAGGACGGCGGATGCACCACCGCGAGGTCGAGCCTGCGGTGCGCCACGGCCTCCTCGAGTTCGTCCGACAGGCCCTCGGTCAGCGCCAGCACCACGCCCGGATGCGCGGCCGAAAAGGCACGCATCGCATCGGGAAAGAAGGACAGCGCTGCGATGGGCGTGACGCCGATCTCCAGCCGGTCGAAGGCGCCGCGCCCGATGGCGCGCGCGGCCTCGTCGGTCTCGGCGGCGCGCGACAGCAGCCGCCGCGCGTGCGGCAGCAGGCGCGCACCCTGCTCCGTCAGCCGGACGCCGCGCGCCTGCCGGTCGAACAGCGCAAAGCCCAGGGCCTCCTCGAGCCGCTGCACCCGCACGCTGAGCGCGGGCTGCGAGATGGCGAGCAGCGAGGCGGCGCGCCGGATGTTGCCGATCTCGGCCAGCGTGACGAAGCATCGCCATTGCTTGAGTTCCAAGGAGCGGTCTCCAGCACAGCGCCGCGGGCTGCGGCGGTCAGGGCGCGACGGGATTGCCCGGCGTGCCGGGGCTGCCGGCCGCAGCGTCGGCGGCATTCGCGGGCGGGCGGTAGGAGACGCGCACCGCGGAAGGCTGCGGCGCGGAGACTGCAGCCGCCGTCGTGACCGGCGCGGCGCCGCCCGCCGGCGCGTACCCGGCCTTGCCCGCATTGGGATCGTGCAGCACCACGCTCTTGCCTACGCCCACGCCGGTGCCGACCGGCCCGACGCCAACGCCCACTCCCACGCCAGCCGTGCCGGCCACCACGCCGGTGTTGTTGACCGCCACGCCCGCGCCGAGCGGGCCCCAGCCGGTGTTCAGGCCGACGGAGAAATTGCCGTCCTTGGTGGCGCCCAGGCCGAGCGAGAGCCCGGGCACCAGCGGAATGCCGATGTGATAGTGCGAACAGCCGCTCACCATGGCCAGCAGGAGCGCCGCCGCAAGGGCGGCTGCTGCACGGGCGGTGCGCGGCCGGGCCTTCACACCAGCAGCGCGTTGACGCGCCTCACGTAGGCCGCGGGATCGGCCGGCAGGCCGCCTTCGGCCAGCAGCGCCTGGTCGAAAAGAATGTTCGCAAGATCATCGAAATGCTCGGAGCCGTCGAGCTTCTTCACGAGCGCGTGCTCGGCGTTCACTTCGAGCACGGGCTTGAGGTCGGGCGCGGGCTGGCCGGCCTGCTTGAGCATGCGCGCGAGCTGCGTGCTCATGCCGCCGTCCTGCACCACCAGGCAGGCCGGCGAATCGACCAGGCGCGTGGTCACGCGCACGTCCTCGGCCTTGTCCTTGAGCGCTTCCTTGAGCTTCTCGAGCAGCGGCTTGAAGGATTCGGCGGCTTCCTCGGCGGCTTTTTTCTCGGCCTCGTCCTGCAGCTTGCCGAGGTCGACCGCGCCCTTGGCCACGCTCTGCAGCGGCGTGCCGTCGAACTCGGTGAGGTAGTTGAGCGCCCACTCGTCGACGCGGTCGGTCATGAGCAACACCTCGATGCCCTTCTTCTTGAAGACTTCGAGCTGGGGGCTGTTCTTGGCGGCGGCGAGCGTGTCGGCCGTGATGTAGTAGATCGCGTCCTGGCCTTCCTTCATGCGCGCCTTGTAGTCGGCAAAGCTCACGCTCACGGTGTCGCTCGTGGTGGAGGCGAAGCGCAGCAGCTTGGCGATGCGGTCGCGGTTGCCGAAGTCCTCGCCCAGGCCTTCCTTGAGCACGGCGCCGAACTCGGCATAGAACTTGGCGTACTTGCCCGATTCGTCGGCGGCGGCCGCGGCGGCTTCGGCGGCCGTGGGGGCGTTCTTGTCGACCACATCGGTCACGGCCTCGGTCGGCTCGGGGGCCGGCACCGATTCGCCCGAACCCACGTCGATCTTGCCTTCGCCGCTTTCCGGCCCGGTCTTCTGCTTCCTGGCCAGGTCCTCGAGCATGCCGAGCACGCGCTTGGTGCTGCCTTCGCGGATGGCCTTCACGTCGCGGCTTTCCTGCAGCAGCTCGCGGCTCACGTTGAGCGGCAGGTCGGACGAATCGATCACGCCCTTCACGAAGCGCAGGTAGCTGGGCAGCAGCGCCTCGGCGTCGTCCATGATGAAGACGCGCTTCACGTAGAGCTTGACGCCCGCGCTCTTGTCGCGGTTCCACAGGTCGAATGGCGCCTTCGAAGGGATGTAGAGCAGCTGTGTGTACTCGGTGCTGCCTTCCACGCGGTTGTGGCTCCAGGCGAGCGGCGCCTCGTAGTCGTGGCTGATGGTCTTGTAGAACTCTTCGTACTGCTCGGGCGTGATGTCCTTCTTGGGGCGGCTCCAGAGCGCGCTGGCCTTGTTGACCGTTTCCCATTCGCCGGTCTTGACCATGTCGCCGGGCTGGTCGTTCTCGCCTTCCTTCCACTCCTCCTTTTCCATGAGGATGGGCAGCGAGATGTGGTCGGAATATTTGCCGACGATCTGCTTGAGCTTCCAGGCGTTGAGGTATTCGTCGGCGTCGTCGCGCAGGTGCAGCGTGATGCGGGTGCCGCGCTCGGGGCGCGTGATGTCGGCCACCTCGAAGTCGCCCGCGCCGCCGCTCGTCCAGCGCACGCCCTGCTCGGGCGGCAGGCCCGCGCGGCGCGATTCGACCGTGATCTTGTCGGCCACGATGAAGCCCGAATAGAAGCCCACGCCAAACTGGCCGATCAGCTGGGCGTCGGCCTTCTGGTCGCCGCTGAGCTTGCTCACGAAGTCCTTGGTACCACTTTTGGCGATGGTGCCGAGGTTCTCGATGGCCTCCTGGCGCGACAGGCCGATGCCCTTGTCGGTGATGGTGATGGTGCGCGCGGCCTTGTCGAAGGAAAGCCGCACGTCCAGCTCGGTCTGGTCTTCATACAGCTCGGGGTGGTCGAGCGCCTCGAAGCGCAGCTTGTCGCAGGCGTCCGATGCGTTCGAGATCAGCTCGCGCAGGAAGATTTCCTTGTTCGAGTAGAGCGCATGCGTGACAAGGTGCAGCAGCTGCGCGACTTCAGCCTGGAACGGGAGTTTCGTATTGGAAGAATCAGCCATGGGAAGAGAAGAAATATCGAAGCCAAAAAATTCTAAGCCGGGCGGCCTTGACCGCACGCTCGACTCGCCAACTCTGCGAGTTGGGGCTTTCGCCCCGAAAAACAATAGGCCTACCGGGCCTGCGATTCCACCTCGCGGGTCCAGCGGTCGATCAGCCGCTTGCGCTCGGCGGCCCTGCCGTATTTCTCGAAGTCGTACTTGATGAGCTTGACCTCGCTCATGGGCGGAATGCGCGGATCGGGCTTGAAGGTCTTGTTGGCGGGCGACTGCAGGCTGCCGACCTGCCCGCCGATCGCCTGGCCGGCCGGGCTCATGAGCCAGTCGTAGTAGCGCTTCGCATTCTCCTTGTTGCGCGCGCCCTTGACCAGCGCGATGCCGCCCACCTCGTAGCTCGTGCCCTCGCAGGGCGCGGCCGTCTTGACCGGGAATTTGTCGTACCGCCAGCGCTCGAAGCCGAAGATGAAGCTCACGCCCACTGCCACCTCGCCCTTGGCCACGTTGGGCGCCTGCGCCTGGCCGCTGCGGGTGTAGCTGGTGACGTTGCGGTGCAGCTTCTTCAGATAGTCGAAGGCCGCGTCCTCGCCCATCTGCTGCACCAGGCCCGCGATGATGGTGTAGGCCGTGCCGCTGGAGGCCGGATGCGAGATCTCGATCTCGCCCCGGTATTCGGGCTTGGCGAGGTCGGCCCAGCACTTGGGCTCGTGCAGCTTCTTGCGCCTGAGCAGCTCGGTGTTGAAGCCGAAGCCGATGGCGCTGGTGTAGAAGCCGCCCACCATGTTCTGCGACATCGCGTACTGGCGCACCGACCAGTCGTGCAGGTCGTTGATGTAGGCCGGCCGGTAGGCTTCGAGCAGGCCTTGCTCGGCCGCCTGCAGGAACGGGTCGCCGGTGCCGCCCCACCAGATGTCGGTCTTGGGATTGGCGGCCTCGGCGCGCAGTTGGGCGCCGATCTCGCCGGTGCCCTTGTGCGCCTGCTGCACCCGGATGCCGGTCTCGCGCGTGAAGGCGGCGGCCGCGGCTTCGCACCAGCCCGCGTCGGTGCTGCACAGCGCATTCACCGTGCCCTCGGCCGCCGCGCCCGAAGCAAAAAGCAAGGCCATGGCGCCCGCGCAGGCGGCAAGGGCCGCGGCATTCCTCTGGACAAAGGGGCGCATGCGTTCTCCGGTGGATGAGTGGATGAAAGGCGACCCGAGGATAGCGGGCAAAGCCGCTCAGCGGGCCGCCAGCAGCGGCGGCAGGTGCTCGGCCAGCCAGTCGACCACCACGCGTGTCTTGTGCGGCAGGTAGCGGCTGCGCGAGCGGATCACGTTGAGCGCGAATCCGAAGGGCCGCGGCTCCTCGAACACGCGCACCAGCGTGCCGGCCGCCAGCGCATCGGCCGCGAGCCAGGCCGGCAGGCGCGCCAGCCCCATGCCGCCGATGGCGGCTTCGAGCAGCACCTCGGCGCTGTCGCAGCGCAGCCGCGAGGGCAGCACCACTTCGACCAGCCGGCCATCGGCGTCGTGGAAGCGCCAGGGCGAGACCTGCCCGTCGCGCGCATAGAACACGGCCTCGTGCGACGGCGATGCACCCAGCTCGGCCACGCTGCCCGGGCGCCCGCGCTCGGCCAGGTAGGCGGGCGCGGCGCACAGCGCCATCCATTGCACGCCGACCGGCCGCGCGACCAGATCGGCGCTGTCGGCCAGCTCGCCGCTGCGGATGGCCAGGTCCAGACCGTCTTCGACGAGGTCCACGCGCCGGTCGTTGAAGGACAGCTCCAGCGACAGCCCCGGATGCCGGCGCGCCAGCGCGAGCAGCAGCGGCCCGACCTTCAGCCGCCCCAGCATGGCCGGCATGCTCAGGCGCACCAGCCCGGCCGCGGTGCTGCGCGCGGCATCGGCCATGGCCTCGGCGGCGTCGAGCTCGGCCAGCACGCGCCGGCAGCGCTCGTAGTAGCCGTGGCCTTCCTCGGTGAGGCTCTGGCTGCGCGTGGTGCGCAGGAAGAGCCGCGTGCCCAGCCGCGCCTCGAGCCGCCCGATGCTCTTGGCCACCGCCGAGCGCGTGACGTGCAGCCGCTCGGCCGCGCGCGCAAAGCTGCCGGCCTCCACCGCGGCCACGAACTCTTCGATGCCTTGCAGGCGTGGACTCATTGGATACTTTCAGGCGCCACGACGTTGAAAATTATCCGCCACTGGATAGATCAACTCGCCAATAGCATGAAGGCTTCTTTTTTGTGGAGGCTTTTTCATGCAGGCAAGCAGAACGCTCAGGCGCTGGCAACTTTCTTCCTTCGGCCGCGAGCAGCTCGAACAGGTGGCGCTGCCGCTGCCCACGCCCGGTCCGGGCCAGGTCCTCGTCGAGGTGGGCGCGGTGTCGCTCAACTACCGCGACCTGCTGATGATCCGCGACGGCATGGGCATGACGTTCGACCTGCCCTTCACGCCCGGCTCCGACATGGCCGGCACGGTGGTGGCGGCCGGACCGGGCGTGCAGCGCCTGGCCGTGGGCGACCGCGTGGTCAACACCTTCTGGGGCGGCTGGATCGACAGCCACTGGCCGGCCGAGGCCGTGCCGATGGGCGGCCCCGGCCCGGGCATGCTGGCCTCGCACGTGCTGATCGACGCCGCCTGGGCCGTGGCTGCACCGGCCACGCTCGATTTCGCGCAGGCCAGCACGCTGCCGTGCGCCGGCCTCACGGCCTGGTTCGCGCTGGCCGAGACCGGCGCGCTGCGGCCCGGCCAGACCGTGCTGGTCCACGGCACCGGCGGCGTGGCGCTGTTCGGCGTGCAGCTGGCGCGGCTGCATGGCGCGCGCGCCATCGTGGTCACGGGCAGCGAGGAGAAGCGCGCGCAGACACTGGCGCTGGGCGCCAGCGAGGTGCTGATGCGCGAGGGCGACTGGCCGGCCGAAGTGCGCCGCCTCACGCAAGGGCGCGGCGCCGACCACGTGCTCGAACTTGCGAGCGGGCCGAACCTCGACCGTTCGCTGCAGGCGGTGGCGCAGGGCGGGCGCGTGTCGATCATCGGCATGCTCGGCGGCGAGACGCTCAGCGCATCGTTCTACGCGATGGTGCTCGGCCGCGTCACGGTGCAGGGCATTGGCGTGGGCCATCGGCGTGCGCTCGAAGACCTGGTGCGCGCCGTCGACGCCAATGCGCTCGAGCCCGTGATCGCGGCGCGCTACGCCTTCGACGACGTGCCCGATGCGCTCGACCACCTCGCGCGCGGCGCCTTCGGCAAGATCGTCGTCGTGCCCTGACCACGCCCTTTAGCGGTTTGCGCAACGCATGTCAGAAACAAAAGACCGCTCAACTGTGAACAGGTTCCGCCAGCTGCAACAACATGCGTGACGCATGCTGTTTACGTTCCTAGAATCCGCCCGCGCATGGCCCTGGGCCACGCAATTTTTTCAACTTCTGGAGGGATGGAGCAGATGGAACATAGCACCTACAAAAAGTGGTCGGCCGAGTTCATTGGTACTTTCTGGCTCACGCTGGGCGGCTGCGGAAGCGCGGTGCTGGCGGCGGCCTTTCCCAACAACCTGGGCATCGGCTTCCTGGGTGTCGCGCTGGCGTTCGGCCTCACGGTGGTGACCGGTGCCTATGCGCTCGGCCCCATCTCGGGCGGCCACTTCAATCCCGCGGTGTCGATCGGCCTCGCGGCCGCGGGGCGCTTCAAGGCCTCGCAGCTCGCGGGCTACATCGTGTCGCAGGTGCTGGGTGCAATTATCGCGGCCGGCGTGCTCTACCTGATTGCCACCGGCAAGCCCGGCGCCGACATCGGCGGCTTTGCCACCAACGGCTTCGGCGAGCACTCGCCCGGCAAGTACGGCATGACCGCCGCGCTGGTGTGCGAGGTGGTGATGACCGCGGTCTTCCTGATCGTGATCCTCGGCGCCACCGCCAAGCGCGCGGCCGGCGGCTTCGCGGGCCTGGCCATCGGCCTGTGCCTCACGCTGATCCACCTGATCTCCATTCCGGTCACCAACACCTCGGTGAACCCCGCGCGCAGCACGGGCCCGGCGCTGTTCGGCCCGTCCTACGCGGTGTCGGAGCTGTGGCTGTTCTGGGTTGCGCCCATCGCGGGCGCGATCATCGGCGCGCTGATCTACCGCGCGCTGCTCGCGAACAGCGACGCGACGACTGACTGATCGTCAGCTGCCGTTGGCCGACTGCACGAGCGGCAGCGCGGTCGACTGCCCGATCGATTCGGTGCCCGTCGCATGCGAGGCCGCATAGGCGCCGGCCTGCACGTCGGACACCGGTGTCGTCGAGTTCATGGCCGGTGCGCTGGTCGACTGGCCGATGGACTCGGTGCCGGCGGGCCGCGCGGCGGCCATCGCGCCGGCCTGCACCTCGGGGTTCTCGGGCGAATTCATCTGCAGCGGGTGGTAGTCGGAGCCGTCGGTCGTTTCGGCCGATGCATTCACGGCACCGAGCGCCGCGAACGCGGCGAAAGAAGCAAGGGCAAGAAGCTTGGAGGAAGTGCGCATGGTGTGTGCTCCTGAGGGTTTGTCTCCGGCCGCGTGCCAGCGCGCGAACTGCGCGTGGCAGGGCCTGCATGCACTCTAGGCAGCCCGGCTGAGCGGGCCGTGAGCAGGAAATTAGCCTGGCGTGAGCGGCATTGATGCCGCAGGCAGGTGCACCCGTGCCAGCAGCCCCGGACTGCCGCCCTCTTCTGCTTCATCGCGGTTGCGCAGCTCGATGCGCAGGCCGTGCCGCTCGGCCGCGGTGCGCGCAATCGCCAGCCCGAGGCCGCTGCCGCCCGCCGGCGCACCCGGCACGCGAAAGAAGCGGTCGAACACGCGGCCGATGGCCGAGGCCGGAATGCCCGGGCCGTTGTCGAGCACATCGACCACCGCATGGCCGTCGACCTCGTGCAGCCGCACGTCGACCACGCCGCCTTCGGGCGCATAGCGCAGCGCGTTGTCGATCAGGTTGTCGAACACGCTGCGCAGCTCGGCGGCCGGCGCCTGCACCACGGGCGCGATCGAGCCCTCGAAGCCGATGTCCACGCGCCGCGCATCGGCCAGCACCATCAGCTGGCTCACGCTCTCGCGCAGCAGGGTTTCGATGTCGACCGGCTCGCCCGGCATGGGACGCCCCGGCGCGTCCTGCCGCGAGAGGCTCAGCAGCTGCTCGATGAGGTGCTGCGCGCGCGTGACGCCGGCTTCCAGCTGGTTGAAGCGCTCGGTGGCTTCGCCCGCGGGCACGTGCGCGCGCAGGTTCTCGATCTGCAGGCCGATCGCGGCCATCGGCGTGCGCAGCTCGTGGGCCGCGTCCTGCACGAAGCGGCGCTGCGTGGCGAAGGCACTGCGCATGCGCGACAGCAGCTGGTTGAAGGCCTGCACCAGCGGCGCGATCTCGTCCGGCACGCGCGCCAGCGACAGCTCGGTGGGGCGGCGCTCGTCCTGCGAGGCCACGTCGCGCGCCACCGCGCGCAGCGAGCGCGAAGCCGCCGACACGATGAGCCAGAGGATCAGCAAGGCCAGCGGCAGCAGCAGCGCGATGGGCAGGCCTTCGAGCAGCGCACGGCGCAGGGCGCGGCGCCGGCGGTAGTCCTCGTTCTGCAGCACCTGCACGCGCGGCTGGTCGGCGCGCGGCCCGGCCTCGGCCGTGAACACGCGCCAGCGTGAGGGCGCGGGCGCATCGGCGCTCGCATCACTGAAACCCGGCTGCGGCTGCAGCGGCACCACCGCCAGCGGCGGCCACGAGCTTGCGCGCAGCGTGCGGCCGTCGGCGCTCCAGAGCTGCACCACGAAGGCGCCGCGCACGAGCGCGGCGTTGCCGTCGAGCGGGCGCGGCGTGCGCGGCGGATCGCTGCCCGCATAGGAATCGGCCACCAGCCGCATCTGCTCGTCGAGCGCGTTGTGCACCAGGTCGCCGTAGGCCACGAAGGTGAACCACGCCGTGAGCGCGGCCGCCACCAGGTGCAGCGTGACGAGCCAGAACAGGAGCTGCGTGCGCAGCGAGCGCGGGCGCCACCAGCGGCCCGGCACTGCGCTCATGCCGCCACGCGCCAGCCGAGCCCGCGCACGTTGCGGATCGATTCCGCGCCGAGCTTGCGGCGCATGCCGTGGATCAGCACGTCGATGGCGTTGCTGGTCACTTCCTCGCCCCAGCCGTAGATGCGGTTCTCGAGCTGCTCGCGCGAGAGGATGGCGCCGGGCCGCTCGAGCAGGGCGTGCAGCAGCGCGAACTCGCGTGCGGTGAGCGCCTCGCGCACGCCATCGACCAGCACCTCGCGCGTGGTGAGGTCCAGCTGCATCGTGCTGCCGCCGATCAGCGAATGCGCGGCGCCGTCGCGACGGCGCACCACGGCCCGCATGCGCGCGAGCAGCTCGCGGAATTCGAAGGGCTTGAGCAGATAGTCGTCGGCGCCCAGGTCGAGGCTGTGGATGCGGTCGTCCAGGCCGTCGCGCGCGGTGAGCACCAGCACCGGCGTGGCGTCGCCGCGTTCGCGCGCGCGGCGCAGCACCTCGGTGCCGTCCTGCCGCGGCAGGCCCAGGTCGAGCAGCACGCAGGTGTAGCCGCCGTCGCCGAGCGCGCTTTGCGCGAGTTCGCCGTCGCGCACCCAGTCGGCCGACCAGCCCGCGCCCTCGAGCGCCTGCTTCAGGCTGCGCCCGATCATCTCGTCGTCTTCCACCAGCAGCACTCGCATCGCGTCGACTCCTTGGGCGGCAAGGTAGCACGCGGTCGGGATGACCGGTAGTGCCCTGCGCCGTGGCGCAGCGTAGGAGCGGAGTCTTAGGCGGGGCTTAGCACGCGGACCTCGTGCCGCCCGCCCTCGCCATCCGCCGCAAAGGCCAGCAGGCGCAGGGCCTCTTCCTCCACGCCGAGCCGGCCGGCCTTCGGCCAGCGCGTGAAGGGCTCCAGCACCACCGCGGCCGCGTTGTTCTTCGCCGCGCGCTCGATCTTCCAGACGCCCGCGACGAAACCATCGAGCAGCACCGTGCCGCGCACGATGCCGTTGGCGGTGAACACGCGCGCGCGGTGCGCCTCGCTCATCACGCGGCTGCGGTCGGCGTGCGAGAGCAGCAGGTTGTCCCATTCGGCGACCAGGCGCGGCGGCGCGGGTGTGCCCGGGTCGGGACGCGGCGCGCGCGGCAGGTCGAACAGCTCCTGCCCCTGTTCGCCGATGAAGCTGCGCAGCTGCGGCCGCAGGCGCTCGGCCACGGCCCTCCAGCCCGTGAGGCCCGACCATGCGCCCGCATCGGCCAGCGTGGCGGGGCCGAAGGCCGCGAGGTAGCGCAGCAGCAGCGCGTCCTGCGTGGCCGGCGCGATGTCGGCGGCGGGTTCGCCGAGCCACTGCGCGATGGGCTGCAGCCGTGCGCTCTGGTGCGCGTTCCAGCTGCCCGCGGGCGGCAGGTGCACCAGCGGCACGCTGTTGCGAATGAGTGCGGCGAGCGAGGCGGGCTCGCGGTCTTCAAAGCGCGCCGCCAGGGCCTGGCCGAGTTCGGCGCTGGTGAGCGGCGCTTCGCGCAGCAGCGCGAGGCCCGCCTCCACCACCGCCGCGCGATCGATGCCTTCGAGCGCCCGCGCATGGCTGCTGCCCTTCAATCCGCGCTGATGCACGGGCTCGAGCAGCGGCCGCCAGGCCAGTGCATCCGATGCAGCCATCAGGTGCAGGGTCGCGCGCATCGCCGACATGCGCACGACGCGGCGCTGCTTCAGGGCTTCGGTCAGCTGCTCGCGGCGAAAGCCTTCGAGCCGGCTCCACAGGCCGATGTAGGGTGGGTTGGGCGCCTGCGCCTGCAGGCCCGCGAGCTTTTCGATGGCCTGCGCGGGAGCCGCCTTGCGCCGCTCCAGCAGCATCTGCCGCGCCAGCGTGGCCCGGTTCAGTGCGCGCTGGCTCAGCACCACGGCCATCGGCGGCGGCTCAGAACTTCTCGTGCGGGCCGAGGTAGCGCCACTGCCCCACAGGCAGGTTGCCGAGCATCACCTTGCCGATGCGCACGCGCTTCAGGCCCACCACCTTCAGGCCGACCAGCTCGCACATGCGGCGGATCTGGCGCTTCTTGCCCTCGGTGAGCACGAAGCGCAATTGCTCGGGGTTCTGCCATTCGACCCGCGCCGGCTTGAGCGGCTGGCCGTCGAGGCTCAGGCCGTGGCGCAGCCTGGCGAGCATCGCGGGCGGAAAGACCGCCTGCACATTGGTGGTGACGGGGTCGTCGTCGTCCATGCGCACCAGCTGCCCGGTGGGCGCGGGCTGGCCCAGGCCGTGGTAGGCCACGCGCACCAGGTACTCCTTCTCCATCACCGAGTCTTCGCCGATCAGCTGGCGCGCGATGCGCCCGTCCTGCGTCATCACCAGCAGGCCGATCGAATCGATGTCGAGCCGCCCGCAGGGCGCCAGGCCGCGCAGCTGCTGCGGACTGAAGAAGAAGCGCGCGTTGTCCTCGGCCCAGCGGTTCTGCGGCGTGAAGAGCGTCACCGCGGGCTCATGGCCGTCTTCGGCCTGGCCGCTCACGTAGCCGATGGGCTTGTTGATGAGGATGGTGACCTGGTTCGCCTGCTGGCCCTTGGCGGCCTTGTCGACCTCGATGCGGTCGGACGGCGTGACCTTCACGCCCATTTCGGCCGGCTTGCCGTTCACCTTCACCCAGCCGTTGGCGATCCATTCGTCGGCCTCGCGGCGCGAGCAGAGGCCGAGCTCGGCCATGCGTTTGTTGAGGCGGATCGGGGCGGGGGCGTCGGTCATGCGGGGGCGCGGTCGGTTTGGGGGCAGGCGGGTCACGCCCGGTGGAGCGGTGCGCAGCCGCATTTTCGCCGATGGCGGCCGCCCGCGGGATGTGTCGCAATGCATGGGGATAATGCGCGCCAATGGCCCGCCGGCGGCCTCCACCCGCATGACCAAAATCCTGATCCTCAGCGTGAGCGCCGGCAACGGCCACGTGCGCGCAGCACAAGCCCTCGAAGCCGCGGTGCAATCGACCCCGCCGCACACGGCGGTCCACATCGATGCCATGGCCCATGTGGCCGGCGGTTTCCGCAAGGTCTACACCGACTGGTACATCCAGCTCGTGAACCGCGCGCCCGAGCTGTGGTCCTACCTGCACCAGCGCACCGATGCCACGCCGCACCATGCGCCTTCGCAGCGCCTGCGCCGCGGCATCGAACGGCTGAGCACCGGCGCCCTCGTGCGCGAGATCCGCCGCGAAAAGCCCGACGCCGTGATCTGCACCCATTTCCTGCCCGCCGAGCTGCTGATGCGCGAGCGCAACCGCGGCCGCATCGACTACCCGGTGTGGCTGCAGATCACCGACTACGACCTGCACAACATGTGGCTGGTGCCGGGCATGGCGGGCTACCTGGCCGCGACGGAGGAAGTGGCCTTCAGGCTGCGCGCGCGCGGCATTCCCGAAGGGCGCATCCACGTGACGGGCATTCCGGTGATGCCGGCTTTCTCCGAACCCGATGCGCCGGCGCTCGCGCGCCATGCCTGCGCCGCGGCGCTCGGCCTCGATCCCGCGCGGCCGGTGCTGCTGATGGCCTCGGGCGGCGCGGGCGTCGGCGACCTGGCGAGCATGGTCGAGCGCGTGCTCTCGCTCGGCGGCGACAGCGGCCTGCAGGTGATTGCCGTGGCCGGCCGCAACGCCGAGGCCCACGGCAAGCTGCAGGCCCTGGCCGCCCGCCATCCGGGGCGCGTGGTGGCCATCGGCTTCACCAACGAGATGCACAAGCTCATGGCCGCGGCCGACCTGGTCGTGACCAAGCCGGGCGGGCTCACGGTGTCGGAGTGCCTGGCGCTCGGCAAGCCGATGCTGCTGATCTCGCCGATTCCAGGGCAGGAAGAACACAACGCCGGCTTCCTGATGGAAGAAGGCGCGGGCTGGCTCGCCTACGACGCCATCGGCCTCGACTACAAGGTGGCGCGCCTGATGGCCGACCCCGCCAAGCTCGCATCCATGGCCCAGCGCAGCCGCGCGCTCGGCAAGCCGCGCGCGGCGGCCGCGGTGCTGCGCCACGTGCTGGGCGAAGCCGCATGACGGGCGCCGTGGAGAAGACGGGCGTGGCCCGCACGCTCGGCTACCTCGCGTGGGTGGTGGTGATGGCGTTCTTCTTTGCCAACGCCGAGATCCAGATCGAAGGCGGCGCCGGCTGGGCCACCTCGCTGCCCACCTGGCGCATCGAGAACAGCATCTGGCTCGACATCTTCTGGGGCGGGCGCGCCATGACGGGCTACCATGCCTGGGTCTTCACCTTCATGGTGCTGGTCTTCTTTGCGCCTCTGGCCTTCAACGGACGCTGGACCTGGCGCGACGCAGGGCTGGCCGTGGCGGGCCTGATCGTGTTCTGGGTCTGCGAAGACTTTCTCTGGTTCATCATCAACCCGGCCTTCGGCTGGGCCCGCTTCAATGCGGTGGATGCGTTCTGGCACAAGCACTGGATCTGGGGCGCGCCGGTCGACTACTGGGGCGGGCTGGCAGTGGCCCTGCTGATCCTGGTGGCGCGGCACTGGCGGCGCGCGAAATGAGCGCAAGGAAGCACAAGCGCAGGAACGGCAGCGAGGCCGCCGCGGCGCACGCCGCGCCGCGCCCCGGGCACTGGGCCGATCCGCTCGACACGCTCGGCATCGAGAACCTGCACCGCATCACGCCCACGCTGTACCGCAGCGCGCAGCCGCGCATCGCCAACGTGGCGGCGCTGAAGGCGCTGGGCATCCGCACCATCGTGAGCCTGCGCTCCTTCAACGACGACCGGAAGGTGTTCGCGGGCAGCGGCATCCGCCTGGTGCGCGTGCCGATCAACACCTGGTCGATCGACGATGCCAAGGTGCTGCGCGCGCTGGTGGCCATCCGCGAGGCCGAGAAGCAGGGGCCGGTGCTGATCCACTGCATGCACGGCGCCGACCGCACCGGCGTGGTCGCGGCGGCCTACCGCATGGCGGTGCAGGGCTGGGACAAGGAAAGCGCGCGCCAGGAGATGTTGCGCGGCGGCTACGGCTACCACACGCTGTGGCGCAACATCCCGCGCTACATCGAGCGCTTCGATGCACAGAAGATGGGCCATGCGCTGGCCCATGCGCCGGCGGTTCCTGCCGTGTCCTGAAGGCGTCTGCAGCTTTCGCGCACCGCTCCTATACTGGCCGCCCCGTGGCCCTGGGCCACCTTCGAACTCGCCTCTTCCACGAGGCACAAGGGGCTCATCCATGGCACTGCAACTGCGCTCCCTCGTCCGCGCGAACGGCGAACTCGAACTCTCGCTGCACGACGAGCCGATTCTCGAACCCCAGGCACACGAAGTCGTGATCCGCATCGAGGCCTCGCCGATGAATCCGTCGGACCTGGGCCTGCTGTTCGGCGCGGCCGACATGGGCACCGCCAAGGTTTCCGGCACGCCCGAGCGGCCGATCGTCACAGCCACGGTGCCCGAGCGCGCCATGCCGGCGATGGCCGGGCGGCTCGACCAATCGATGCCGGTCGGCAACGAAGGCGCCGGCGTGGTGGTCAAGGCCGGTTCGTCGCCCGCGGCGCAGGCGCTGCTGGGCAAGACGGTGGCCGCGATCGGCGGCGCGATGTATTCGCAGTACCGCGCGGTGGCCGCGGCCCAGTGCCTGGAGCTGCCCGCGGGCACGGCGCCGGCCGAAGGCGCATCGTGCTTCGTGAACCCGCTCACTTCGCTCGGCATGGTCGAGACGATGCGGCGCGAAGGCCACAAGGCGCTGGTGCACACGGCCGCGGCATCCAACCTGGGCCAGATGCTCAACAAGATCTGCCAGAAGGACGGCATCGCGCTGGTCAACATCGTGCGCAAGCCCGAGCAGGAGGCGCTGCTGCGCGGCATCGGAGCAAAGTACGTGTGCAGCACGAGCTCGCCCACCTTCCTCGAAGACCTGACGCAGGCGCTGGTCGAGACCGGCGCCACGCTGGCCTTCGACGCCACGGGCGGCGGCAAGCTCGCGGGCCAGATCCTCGGCTGCATGGAAGCGGCACTCAACAGAACCGCCAAGGAATACAGCCGCTACGGCTCGACCACGCACAAGCAGGTCTACATCTATGGCGGCCTGGACCGCTCGCCGACGGAGTTCGTGCGCAACTTCGGCATGGCGTGGGGCATGGGCGGGTGGCTGCTGTTTCCGTTCCTGCAGAAGCTCGGGGATGAAGGCGTGCAGCGCCTGAAGGCGCGGGTCGTTGCGGAGTTGAAGACCACGTTTGCGAGTCACTACACGCGGGAGGTTTCGTTGCTCGAGGCGCTGCAGCTCGATGCGATCGGCGTGTATGGGAAGCAGGCGACGGGGGAGAAGTTCTTGTTGAATCCGAACAAGGGTGTGGCGGCGTAAGTGCCGTTGCCCTCACCCCAGCCCTCTCCCGGAGGGAGAGGGAGCAACACACAGCCTGACGCCATGCATTCGGTCTTGTCCCCTCTCCCTCCGGGAGAGGGCTAGGGTGAGGGCTCTGTGCCCCCAACAAAGCGCGGCGCCCGCAAGGCTAAACCACCAGCCGATACCCCACCGCAGTCTCAGTCAACAAATGCCGCGGCTGCGCCGGATCCGCTTCCAGCTTCTGCCGCAGATGCCCCATGTAGATGCGCAGATAGTGGCTCTGGTCCGTATGCGACGGCCCCCACACCTCGCGCAGCAGCTGGCGCTGCGTGAGCACGCGGCCGGCGTTGGCGACGAGCACTGACAGCAACCGGTACTCGGTCGGCGTCAGATGCACTTCGGCGCCGGCCCGGCGCACGATGCGCGCGGCGCGGTCCAGCTCGACCTCGCCGAAGCGGAACACCGCTTCTGCCGCTTCGTCGCCGCCCGCCGCGCGTGGCCGGCGCAGGTTGGCGCGCACGCGCGCGAGCAGCTCGCCGGTGCCGAAGGGCTTGGTCAGGTAGTCGTCGGCGCCGGCGTCGAGCGCGGCGATCTTGTCGGCCTCGTCGCTGCGCGCGGACAGCACGATGATCGGCACGGCCGACCAGCCGCGCACATCGCGGATCAGCGACACGCCATCGCCATCGGGCAGGCCGAGGTCGAGCACCAGCAGGTCGGGCTGGCGCGTGCCGGCCGCCGCCAGGCCGTCGCGCAGCGTGCCGGCCTCGTGCACCAGCCAGCCCTCGGCCTCGAGCGCGCCGCGCACGAAGCGCCGGATCTGCGGCTCGTCCTCGATCACGATGGCGGTGGGCGATGGCATGGGTTCAGGGTTGGGCTTCTTCGGCAGTTTCCGGTGGCTCCCGGCGCGGCAGGGTGACCGTGAATTCTGCACCGCCGCCCTGCGCATTGGCCGCGGCAATCTCGCCGCCGTGCGCGCTCACCACGGCGCGGCAGATCGCCAGGCCCAGGCCCACGCCCGGCGTGGCCGATTCGGTTTGGCCGCGCGTGAACTTGTCGAACAGCTTCTGCTCGCGGCCCAGGAGGGCGGCGGGCAGGCCCGAGCCGTGGTCGCGCACCGTGAGCCTCAGCATGCCGGGCTCGGCCCGCGCGCCGACCACGATGGGCGGCGCGCCGTACTTGGTGGCGTTCTCGATCAGGTTGACCAGCACGCGCTCGATCAGCACGGCATCGAACTCGACCAGCGGAAGCCCGGGCTCGAGCGCGGTCTGCACCACGGTAGGGCCGAGCGCGGGGCGCGCCGCGCGGATGGCCGAGCCGACCACCTCTTCCACCGACTGCCAGTCGCGCCGCAGGTTCACCGCGCCGCCCGCAAGGCCGCTTTCGAGCCGCGCCATGTCGAGCAGGTTGTTGACCAGCGCATGCAGCTCGTGCGCCTGCGCGACGATGGCGCGCGCCGCCTCGGCGTGCGCTTCGGGCGGCAGCGTCTGCAGCGATTCGGCCAGCGCGATCAAAGCGGTAAGCGGCGTGCGCACGTCGTGCGAGATGGCGCCGAGCAGCGCATTGCGCAGGCGCTCCGATTCCATCTCGACCACCGCCTGCTGCGCCACCTCCACATAGTGCACGCGCTCCAGCGCAATCGCGATCTGCCGGGCCAGCGTGTCGAGCTGCTGCGCCTGCTCCGGGATCAGCAGCCAGCGCGGCTGCGCCGGCGACAGCGCGAGCACGCCGCGCACGCGCATCGGCGCCTGCAGCGGCACGTAGTGCCAGGGCTGCGCCGCCAGCGTGGCGGTGGCCAGGCCGGCGGGTTGGCCGTGGCGGAAGGCCCAGTCGGCCACCTGCGCATCGAAGCCTTCGGGCGGGCTCTTGGGCAGCACGAGCTGGTCGGCCGCGTCGGTGACCAGCACCAGCGCCTGGCCGCCGAAGTGCCCCTGCACCGCGGCGGCGCCCAGCGCCACCACCTGCGTGCTTTCGAGCGCGGCCGAGAGTTCGCGCGTGAGCTCGAACAGCGAGCGCGCACGCCGCTCGCGGCTGGTCGACACGCCGGCCGCAAAGCGCAGCCCCGCCATCAGCTGACCCACGAGCAGGCCCACGCCAAGCATGATCGCGAAGGTCAGCACGTACTGCACGTCGCTCACCGCGAACGACAGGCGCGGCGGCACGAAGAAATAGTCGAACGCCGCCACGTTGAGCAGCGCCGCGAGCGCCGAGGGCCCGCGGCCGAAGCGCATGGCCACGCCGACCACGCCCAGCATGAACAGCATCACGATGTTGGACAGCTCCAGCACATGGGCCAGCGGCGTGCACAGCAGCGTGAGCGCGATGCTCGCAGCCGTGGCCCAGGCGTAGCCCGGCCAGTGGACGGGTGCCTTCTCGTGGTCGTCGTCATCGGCGCGCGTGGCGGCGATGGGCGCACGCGCCAGGCGGCGCGAACTGTCGGCGCGGCCGACTTCCATGATGTCGAGCGCAGGCGCGCGCCGGGCCAGCGCGCGCGGCAGCGGCACGGCGGGCCACCAGCGGCGCCAGCCGGTGGGCGGCTCCGGGCGCCCCAGCACCAGCGTGGCGCAGTTGAGCCGCCGCGCCTCGTCGGCCAGTTGCTCGGCCACGTCGGAACCGGTGAGCACCGCGGTGGCCGCGCCCAGTTCCTCGGCCAGCTTGAGCACCGCGAGGATGCGGTCGCGCTCCTCGGCGGCGAGCCGCTGCAGCCGCGGCGTCTCGACGTATGCCGCATGCCAGCGCACGTTGAGCTGGCCCGCGAGCCGCGCCGCGGTGCGCACCGTCTGCGCGTCGCCCTCGTGCGGCCCGACGCACGCGAGGATCGCGCCCGAGGTGTTCCAAGCCTGCAGTTCGCCGCCCTGCCCGTCCTTTGCGTTGCGCCCGGCCGCGCCCGACTGCTCGACGCGCCAGCCGCGCACGTCGTCTTCCACATGCTCGGCGGTGCGGCGCAGCGCAATCTCGCGCAGCGCGATCAGGTTGCCCTTGCGGAAGAAATTCTGCGCAGCGCGCTCGGCCTGCTGCGGAAGGTAGACCTTGCCGGCCGCAAGCCGCGCCGCGAGTTCGTCGGGCGTGACGTCGACCAGCACCACCTCGTCGGCTTCGTCGAGCACGGTGTCGGGCACGGTCTCGTGCACCCGCACGCCGGTGATGGCGCCGACCGTGCCGTTGAGGCTTTCCAGATGCTGCACGTTGAGCGCCGACCACACCTCGATGCCCGCGGCCAGCAGCTCCTGAACGTCCTGCCAGCGCTTGGCGTGGCGCGAGCCGGGCGCATTGGTGTGGGCCAGTTCATCGACCAGCAGCACGGCGGGCCTGCGCGCGAGGGCGGCATCCAGATCGAACTCGGCGAGCCTGCGGCCACGGTGGTCCACCTCGCGCAGCGGCAGCAGCTCGAGCCCCGCGAGCAGCGCGGCAGTTTCGCTGCGGCCATGGGTCTCGGCCACGCCGACCAGCACGTCGCGCCCCGCGGCACGCTCGCGCTGCGCGGCGCTCAGCATGGCCCAGGTCTTGCCGACGCCGGCGCTGGCGCCGAAGTAGATGCGCAGCTTGCCGCGCAGCGCACGCGCCTCGTCGCTGCGCAGTTGCGCGAGCAATGCGTCGGGGTCGGGGCGGGGAATGTCGCTCATCGGCCACGCAGGTTAGCGCATCGTCCGACACGCATGCCAGCCGCGCACCGAACGATTCGGCCGGGGGCGAAGCATCGAATCTGCGGCGTCCCCAGAATGAACCACGTTGCAACCCGGAAGCTGCGCCCCATGAACATGGCCTCTCTCTTCAGCCCGGCACGCGCCGCCGGCAAGCGCCAGGGCCTGGCGCTCATCACGCTGTGCCTTGCCGTGCTGGTCGCACAGATCGACATGGCGGTAGTCAACCTCGGCACACGCCCCATCGGCGAATATTTCTCGGCGAGCGTCATCGCGCTGCAGTGGGTGCTCGACAGCTACAACCTGGTCTACGCGGTGCTGCTGCTCACCGGCGGCCTGCTGGCCGACCTCTACGGCCGGCGCCGCATCTTCATGATGGGCGCGGCGGTTTTCACGGGCGCATCCCTGCTGTGCGCCATGGCGACTTCGGTCTGGCTGCTGGTCGCCGGGCGGGCGCTCGCGGGCCTGGGTGCGGCGCTGCTGATGCCCGCATCGCTCGCGATCATCCGCGTGACCTGGCAGGACAGCGCGGAGCGCGGCCGGGCGCTCGGGATCTGGGCGGCATGCAACGGGCTCGCGATGGCCATCGGCGCACCGCTGGGCGGCGTGCTGATCCGCCACTTCGGCTGGCGCAGCATCTTTCTCGCGGTGATTCCGCTGGGCCTTGCCGCGCTGGTGCTGGCGCTGCCGTCCATTGCCGAGTCGTCGGACCCCGAAGACCGCAGCTTCGACGCCATGGCCCAGGCCTTCGGCGCCCTGGCGCTCGGCGGCCTGGCCTTTGCGGCCATCCAGTCGCACGATGCACCGCGGCTCGCCGCCGCCGCGTGGGTGGCGGCCGCAGCCGCCTTCGTGCTGTTCGTGCGCATCGAGCGCGGCAAGGGCGCCGCCGCGCTGGTGCCGCTCGACATCTTCGGGGTGCCGGCGTTCCGCGGCGCGATGGCCGCCACCATCGGCATGACCTTCGGCATGTACGGCGCGCTGTTCCTGCTGCCGCTGACCTGGCAGGGCACCGGCATGCTCGATGCCGCGCACGCCGGCCTCGCGCTGATTCCGATGTCGCTGGTGTTCGTGGCGGTCTCTCCGTTCAGCGGCCGGCTGGCCGGGTGGCTGGGGCCGCGCGCCCTGACTTGCGGCGGGGTGGCGGTGATCGGCTGCGGGCTGCTGCTGATCGGCCTGGGCGCGCAGCGCGCCTCCATCGTGCCGGCCGAGCTCGGGCTGATGCTCACCGGGCTGGGCATGGGCCTGGCGACCGGGCCGCTGATGGGCGAAGCCGTCGGCGCCGTGGATGCGGCGCGCTCGGGCACGGCCGCTTCGCTCATCAACGTTGCGCGCATCGCGGGGGCGACGCTCGGCGTGGCGGTGCTCGGCGCGGTGTACGCCGCGGCGCACGGCGGCCCCGGCGGGTTGCGCCTGGCGATGTTCTGCGGCGCGGCGATGCAGATCGGCTGCGCGGCTTTCGCCTGGCACACGGCTCGCCCGCGTTGAACTGCGGCGGGGCTCGGCGGCCATGGCTTTGCCTCCTCAGCGTGCCGGTGCCGAAGCATCGAGCGCGAGATTCAGCGCCAGCACATTGACGCGCGGCTCGCCCAGCCAGCCCCAGAGCGGCGCCTGCGTATGGCTGGCGACCAGCGCATTCATCTGTTCGACCGACACGCCGCGCATGCGTGCCACGCGCGCCGCCTGGTAGTGCGCGGCGGCGGGGCTGATGTCGGGGTCGAGCCCGCTGGCCGAGGCCGTGACCAGGTCGACCGGCACGGCCGCGGCATTGCCCGGGTCGGCGGCGCGCAGCGCCTCGATGCGCTGCTTGACCGCATCGGCCAGCGCCGGGTTGAGCGGCCCGAGGTTCGAGCCGCCCGAAGCGCTCGCGTTGTAAGGCTGCGGCGCGGTGGCCGAGGGCCGGCCCCAGAAGTGCTTCGGATCGCCGAAGTCCTGGCCGATGAGGCTGGAGCCCACGGTGGTGCCGCCCTGCACGACCAGGCTGCCGGCCGCCTGCGACGGGAACAGTGCCTTGGCGGCGCCGGTGACGGCCAGCGGATAGGCCAGGCCCGTGAGCGCGCTCAGCAGCGCGAAGAGCACGAGCGCGGGACGAATGACGTTGTTCATGGTGAAGAACTCCTCAGACCAGATGGACTGCGACCAGCAGCCAGTCGATCAGCTTGATGCCGATGAAGGGAACGAGCAGGCCGCCGAGGCCGTAGATGGCCAGGTTGCGGCGCAGCAGCGCGGCCGCGCCCACCGGCCGGTAGCGCACGCCCTTGAGTGCGAGCGGAATCAGGAACACGATCACGAGCGCGTTGAAGATCACCGCCGACAGAATGGCCGACGACGGGCTCGCGAGCCGCATCACATTGAGCGCGCCGAGCTGCGGATAGGTCGAGACGAAGATCGCCGGAATGATCGCGAAGTACTTCGCCACGTCGTTGGCAATCGAGAAGGTGGTGAGCGAACCGCGCGTCATCAAGAGCGCCTTGCCGGTCTCCACCACCTCGAGCAGCTTGGTCGGATTCGAATCCAGGTCGACCATGTTGCCGGCCTCCTTCGCGGCCTGCGTGCCGCTGCCCATGGCCACCGCCACGTCGGCCTGCGCGAGGGCGGGCGCGTCGTTGGTGCCGTCGCCGGTCATCGCGACCAGGCGGCCTTCGGACTGGTACTGGCGGATCAGCGCGAGCTTGTCCTCGGGCGTGGCCTCGGCCAGGAAGTCGTCCACGCCGGCCTCGGCCGCAATGGCCGCGGCGGTGAGCTTGTTGTCGCCGGTGATCATCACGGTCTTGATGCCCATGCGGCGCAGTTCGGCAAAGCGCTCCTTGATGCCGGTCTTGACGATGTCCTTGAGCTCGACCACGCCGAGCACGCGGTTGCCCTCGGCCACGGCCAGCGGCGTGCTGCCGCGGCGCGCCGTTTCCTCGGACGCGCGCAGCACCTCGGCCGGCATGCTGCCGCCCAGCGATTCGACATGCCGGCGGATCGCATCGACGGCGCCCTTGCGCAGCAGCACCGCGTCGGTGTCGAGACTGTTCGGTGCAGCCGGCAGGTCGACGCCGCTCATGCGGGTCTGGGCCGTGAAGGATACGAAGCGCGCGCCCTCGACAGATGCGGCCTCCAGGCCATCGCGGCGAGCGAGTTCGACGATGCTGCGGCCCTCGGGCGTCTCGTCGGCCAGCGACGCGAGCATGGCGGCCCGCGCGAGGCGGCCCTTCGGCACGCCGGGTGCGGGCAGGAAGGCACTCGCCTGGCGGTTGCCGTGCGTGATGGTGCCGGTCTTGTCGAGCAGCAGCACGTCGACGTCGCCGGCGGCTTCCACCGCGCGGCCCGAGGTCGCGATCACGTTGGCCTGCATCATGCGGCTCATGCCGGCCACGCCCACGGCCGAGAGCAGGCCGCCGATGGTGGTCGGGATCAGGCACACCAGGAGCGCCACCAGCGCGGTGAGCGACACCACGGTGCCTGCGCCCGCGGCCTCCACGCTGAACACCGAGAACGGCAGCAGCGTGACGGTGACCATCAGGAACACCAGCGTGAGCGCCACCAGGAGGATGGTGAGCGCGATCTCGTTGGGCGTCTTGTGGCGCTTGGCCGCCTCGACCATGCCGATCATGCGGTCGAGGAACGACTCGCCCGGGTTCACCGAGATGCGCACCACGAGCCAGTCGGACAGCACGCGCGTGCCGCCGGTCACGGCCGAGAAGTCGCCGCCCGACTCGCGCACCACGGGCGCCGATTCGCCGGTGATGGCGCTCTCGTCGACCGAGGCCACGCCTTCGATCACTTCGCCGTCGAGCGGGATCACGTCGCCCGTTTCCACCAGCACCACGTCGCCCTTGCGCAGGTTGGGCGCCTGCTCGGGAAGCCACTGCCCGCCGTAGCGCGGCTCCTGCAGCTTCTTGGCCCAGGTATCCTTGCGCAGCCCGCGCAGCGAAGCGGCCTGCGCCTTGCTGCGGCCCTCGGCCAGGGCTTCGGCAAAGTTCGCGAACAGCACGGTGAACCACAGCCAGACGGTGATGGCCAGCACGAAGGCGGGCTTCATGCCGGTGTCGCCGGGGAAGCTCAGCGAATGCACCCAGAGCAGCGTCGTGAGGATGCTGCCGATGTAGACGATGAACATCACCGGATTGCGCCACTGCGTGCGCGGATCCAGCTTGGCGAAGGCGCCCCACAGCGCGGGCTTCACCAGTGCCGCGTCGAGCAGCGAAAGGGAGGTCTTCGAGTTGGTCATGGTGCGCTCCTTCATTTCCAGAGCACGAGGTGTTCGACCACCGGCCCCAGGGCCAGCGCCGGCACGTAGTTGAGAAGGCCGACCAGCAGCACCGTGCCGATCAGCAAAGAGACGAACAGCGGCCCGTGCGTGGGCAGCGTGCCGCCGGTGACCGGCAGGCGCTGCTTGGCCGCGAGCGAACCGGCAATGGCCAGCACCGGCACGATCACCGCGAAGCGGCCGAGCCACATCGCAAGCCCGAGCAGCCCGTTGTAGAACGGCGTGTTTGCCGACAGGCCTGCGAAGGCACTGCCGTTGTTGTTGGCGGCCGAACTCAGCGCGTAAAGAATCTCGGAGAAGCCGTGCGCGCCGGGGTTCGCAATGCCGGCCTTGCCCGCGCCGGCCAGCACCGCCACCGCCGTGCCGGCCAGCACCAGCACCGGCGTGACCAGGATGGCGATGGAGATCAGCTTCATCTCGCGCACCTCGATCTTCTTGCCGAGGTACTCGGGCGTGCGGCCGATCATCAGCCCCGCGATGAACACCGCGAGCATCGCGAAGATCAGCATGCCGTAAAGCCCGCTGCCCACGCCGCCGAACACCACCTCGCCCAGCTGCATCAGCACCATGGGCACCATGCCGCCGAGCGGTGTGAAGGAGTCGTGCATCGCGATCACCGCGCCGCACGAGGCGGCGGTGGTGACGGCGGCGAACAGCGCCGAGGCATCGATGCCGAAGCGCACCTCCTTGCCTTCCATGTTGCCGCCGCTCTGCAGCGCGCCGTGCAGCTGGTCGACGCCCAGCGCGCCGAGGAGCGGATTGCCGGCCTGCTCGGCGGGAATGACGACCATCACCGCGGCCACGAACATCACCGTCATCGCCGCGAGCACCGCCCAGCCCTGCCGCAGGTCGCCCGCCACGCGCCCGAACGCGAAGCACAGCGCCGCCGGGATCAGGAAGACCGCGATCATCTGCAGCAGGTTGGCGAGCGCGCTCGGGTTCTCGTACGGGTGCGCCGAGTTGGCGTTGAAGAAGCCGCCGCCGTTGGTGCCGAGCATCTTGATGGCTTCCTGCGAAGCCACCGGACCCATGGCGAGCGTCTGCCCGCCCGCCGCCGTGGCCTCGACCGTCTGCACGGTCTTGTAGGCATCGAAGTTCTGGATCACGCCCTGGCTCACGAAGAACACCGCGAGCACGAACGACAGCGGCACCAGCACCCAGAGCGTGATGCGCGTGAGGTCGGCCCAGAAGTTGCCGACCAGGCCCCTGGCCTTGCCGTCGCCGCGCCGCGCGAAGCCGCGTATCAGCGCGAAGGCCACCGCAATGCCCGTGGCGGCCGAGAAGAAGTTCTGCACCGCGAGCCCGAGCATCTGCGTGAGATAGCTCATGGCCGACTCGCCGGCATAGCCCTGCCAGTTGGTGTTGGAGACGAAGCTCACCGCGGTGTTGAAGGCCGAGTCGGGCGATACGGCGCCCATGCCCGCGGGATTGAGCGGCAGCCAGCCCTGCAGGCGCTGCAGCGCATAGACGAAGACCGCGCCCACGGCGTTGAAGGCCAGCAGCGCGATGGCATAGCGCAGCCAGTGCATCGACTGCTCCGGCCTGGTGCCGGCGAGCCTGTAGAACGGCGCCTCGATGCGCTGCATCCAGCGCGGCACACGCTCGTTGCACAGCGCGGCAAGGAACTTGCCGACGGGCCAGGCCAGCACCAGCAGTGCGGCCAGGAAAAGAGCCAACAGGCCCCATGCGGAGGAAGTCATTTCAGAACTCCTCGGCACAGATCAGCGCGAACACGAGGTACGCGAACAGGACCACGGCCACCAGCGCGCCGAAGCCATAGAGCGCTTCGAGGCCGATCACGATGCATCCCCTTCTGCCGATGCCGCCGCGTGCTTCGGCGCGCCGAGCCGGTCCAGCCCCAAGGCCATGGCCGCCACCACGGCCCACAGCGCCAGCAGGGCGCCCATCCAGACGAAGTCCATTCATCACTCCTCAAGCGAAAACAAGGACTCGAGTCTCGGCAGGCGCCCGTAAAAACGGGGAACAGAGTCGGCCGGGGCGCATAAAGAAACCGTAAAGGCGTCCCCTCCTCTTCAAAGGGCTCGACAACACCTCGGCTGTCATTTGATAATCAAAGCAAGCTCTTTGAATAAAAAAGGATGACCACGCGCCCCCTCGACGCCAAGCCCGGCTGGATGCCGCACCAGCCGGCGGACCGCATCCTGTCCACGCTCAAGACCCGTGGCGCGCTCGGCATTCCCGACATCGCCAAGGTGCTCGACGTCACGGTGGAGGCCGTGCGCCAGCAGATGGCCAAGCTGCAGGCCGAGGGCCTGGTCGATGCCGAGAGCCGCCCGGCGGGCCGCGGCAGGCCCACACAGATATGGCGCCTCACCGGCGCCGGCCACGCGCGCTTTCCAGACACGCATGCCGAGATGACGGTGCAGATGATCAGCGCCGTCATCAGCGTGTTCGGCGAGAAGGGCATGGACCGGCTCATCGGCGCGCGCGAGGAGGCCATGCGCACCAACTACCGCGAGGCCATGCGCGGCGCGCGCAGCCTGAAGAACAAGCTCGAGCGGCTGGCAGAAATCCGCAGCCGCGAGGGCTACATGGCCGAGCTGCGGCCCGAGGGCGACGGCTTCCTCTTCATCGAGAACCATTGCCCCATCTGCACCGCGGCGCGCGCCTGCACCGGCTTTTGCCGCAGCGAGCTCCAGCTCTTCGACGAAGTGCTGGGCCCCGGCGTGAGCGTGAGCCGCGTCGAGCATGTGCTCGCCGGCGCGCGGCGCTGCGCCTACCAGGTGAGCCCGAAGAGCGCGCCTTGATCCGATTCGATTTCTTCTAAACCCGAAAGGAAAACCCCACCATGGAACACACCCTGCCGCCCCTGCCCTACGCCCTCGACGCGCTGGCACCCGAGTACTCGAAGGAAACCCTCGAGTACCACTACGGCAAGCACCACAATGCCTACGTGGTGAACCTCAACAACCTGCAAAAGGGCACCGAGTTCGAGTCGATGCCTCTCGAGGACATCGTCAAGAAGTCCAGCGGCGGCATCTACAACAACGCCGCCCAGATCTG
>NZ_JBFTRJ010000023.1:0-82164 GCF_056399465.1 Variovorax sp. 01N425
GCCGTACTGCGCGCCGTAGTAGATGCCGGCCAGCATGATCAGCGCCGACACGGGCGGCAGCGCGTAGGTGGCGGGCAGCAGCATCGCGATGGTCGCGACCGGGCCGATGCCCGGCAGCACGCCGATCAGGGTGCCCAGGATGCAGCCGAGCAGGCAATACAGCAGGTTGGTGAAGGTGAAGGCAACGCCGAAACCGATGGAAAGGTTGTGGATCAGGTCCATGGTGCGTGCTCCTCAGCCCGAAATGAAAGTGGGCCAGACCTGGATCTGGAGCTTGAGCGCCCAGATGAAGGCCACGTAGCTGCCGGCCGCCAGGATGGTGGACAGCACCAGCACGTCGCGCAGCTTGAAATGTTCACCGGCCATGCTCGAGATGATGGTGAGCGCGTAGATCGCGACGATCATTCCCATGGCGGGCAGGCCGATGCTCGGCAGGCCCCCCAGCAGCACGCCGAACGCGAGGTTGGCGCCGAGCACGAAGGCCAGCGGCTTCCAGGCCCACTTGCCGATCTTGTCGCCGTCGGCGGTTTCGACCACCAGCGCCTGGAACATGATGAATGCGCCCAGGATGGCCAGCAGGATGCCCAGCATGAGCGGGAAGTAACCGGGCCCCATGCGGGCACCGTCGCCGATGTTGTAGGTGGTGGCGCCGATGCCGAAGGCGCCCCCCACGGCTGTGAACATGACTCCTGAAAAGAAGTCAGCCTGACTCTTGATGCGCATTGTCTCGACCCTCTTGATTGGAGGGGTGAGGGTCGTCGCCCGCGGCTGACCGCTGGCTGACCTGCGCGGTAGGGACTAATGCGTACGAGGGTTCTCCCGCTCTGGAAAGAGGAGCGGTGCGGAAACGAAAAAAGCTCCCGAAGGAGCTTTTTTTACTTGAGAGCGAAGTCTCGGGGGAGGGCTTAGTAGCCGCCGCGACCACCGCCGCCGCCGCCGTAGCCGCCGCCACCACCGCTGCGGCCACCGCCGCCACCACCGTAGCCGCCGCCGCCACCACCACCGCCGTAACCACCACCGCCGCCGCCGCCGTAGCCGCCGCCACCACCGGTACGGGGGGGACGAGCTTCCATCGGACGTGCTTCGTTCACGGTCAGGGCGCGGCCCTGGAGCGAATGGCCGTTCATGGCTTCGACGGCAGCCAGCGCTTCAGCGTCGGTGCCCATTTCCACGAAACCGAAGCCCTTGGAGCGGCCGGTGTCGCGTTCCATCATGACCTTGGCGCTGACGATCGAGCCGAACTCGCCGAAAGCCTGTTCCAGGTCGTTGTCACGCACAGAGTAGGCGAGGTTGCCTACGTAGAGTTTCTTGCCCATTGAGGGACTCCTAATTCAAACCAACAAGACAAAGCGATGGAGTCCCAGAATCACAACAAACAAATGCGCTGTGGCGCGAAACTGACCGATCACCGAATTACGTGCACGGGAGACAAGCTCACAGACACGTAGGCCGGATTATCAAGCCGTTCCGGAAAAAGCGTATCAAAATCCGCGCTTATTACGAAACATCACGTCCTGAGGGGCGGTTTCGCAACGGTTGCAGCAGACCGGAGAGGCC
The DNA here is from genome assembly GCF_056399465.1 of Variovorax sp. 01N425. NCBI lineage: Bacteria > Pseudomonadati > Pseudomonadota > Betaproteobacteria > Burkholderiales > Comamonadaceae > Variovorax > Variovorax sp. 01N425. The sequence goes on from NZ_JBFTRJ010000023.1 coordinate 1,558, forward strand.
GTTGTGGTCTATTTCATGCATCAAATGAAGCAGCCGGCCAATTTCGCCCGAGGGAAAACCCTCGCGTGCGAACCAATTCAGGTAATTTCCGGGCAAATCGGCAATCAGCGTGCCCTTGTGCTTGCCAAAGGGCATTTCGAGCGTGACGAGGCGCTGCAGGTCTTCGGGTTTCATTGAATTCAGCCTCCTGCGCGCTTGACGGTGTGGCCCTGCTTCGAGAGCGCGGCGATCACCAGCTCGCGGTGGTCGCCCTGGATTTCGATCAGGCCGTCCTTCACCGTGCCGCCCGAGCCGCAGGCCGTCTTGAGCTGCTTGCCCAGCGCCGCGAGCGCCGCCGCATCGAGCGCCAGGCCCTTGACCACGGTCACGCCCTTGCCCTTGCGGCCCTTGGTCTCGTGCGATACACGCACAATGCCGTCGGTAGCCGGCGCGCGCGCCTTGATCTGCTTGCAGCGGCACTGCGCCATCGGCGCGCCGCAATCGGGGCACATGCGGCCGCCCGCCTCGGTGGAGTACACCAGGGCGCTGGCCGGATTGCTTTTCATCGTTGCCATTCGATCGATCTCTTCGTCTTCTTCACTTCTTCACTGTCCCCGGTTCATCCCTCTGTCTGCTCACATGCCATTCGACTCACTGGGCCTGGCCCCCGCGCTCGTGCAGGCTGCCGCCGAAAGCGGCTATGCCGCGCCGACCGCCATCCAGGCTGCGGCCATTCCCGCCATTCTGCAAGGCCGCGACGTGCGGGGCTCGGCGCAGACCGGTTCCGGCAAGACCGCCGCATTTTCCCTCCCGCTGCTGCAGCGCCTGGCTGCCGAACCGGCACAGGCGCCGCGGCGCATGCGCGCGCTGGTGCTCGTGCCCACGCGCGAACTCGCGGCCCAGGTCGGCGAGACCCTGCGCAGCCTCGCGCAGCACCTGCCCGAGCGGCTCAAGATCGCGATCGCCTTCGGCGGCGTGTCGATCAACCCGCAGATGATGAGCCTGCGCGGCGGCGCCGACATCATGGTGGCCACGCCGGGCCGACTGCTCGACCTGGTGGAGCACAACGCGCTGAAGCTCGGCGCCGTGTCCATGCTGGTGCTCGACGAGGCCGACCGCCTGTTCGACCTCGGCTTTGCCGAGGAGCTGGGCCGCATCCTCGCGCTGCTGCCCGCGCGGCGCCAGAACCTGCTGTTCTCGGCCACCTTCCCGCCCGCCATCCAGGCGCTGGCCGACGGCACGCTGCAAAACCCCGCGGTGATCGACGTGCAGGGCGAGCCCGGCACCGAGCCCGCCATCGTGCAGCGCGTGATCGAGGTCGATGCGAACCGCCGAACGCAGCTGCTGCGCCACCTGCTGAAGGAAAACGAGTGGGATCGCGTGCTGGTCTTCGTCGCCACCCAGCATGCGGCGCAGACCGTGGCCGAGAAGCTCTACAAGAACGGCGTCTATGCGGTGCCCTTCCACGGCGACATCGCGCAGGGCACGCGCACCGACATCCTTGCGCAGTTCAAGGAGAGCCGCTGGGACGTGGTGATTGCGACCGACCTGGCCGCGCGCGGCATCGACATTGCGCAGCTGCCGGTGGTCATCAACTACGACCTGCCGCGCTCGCCCACCGACTACATCCACCGCATCGGCCGCACGGGCCGCGCCGGCGAAAGCGGCCTGGCGATCAGCTTCGTGAGCGCGGCCACCGAGGCGCACTTCCGCCTGATCGAGAAGCGCCAGGGCCTCAGCCTGCCGCGCGAGCGCATCGAAGGCTTCGAGCCCACCGAGGCGCCCGTGCCGATGGCCGATGCCTCGGGCACCGGCGGCATCAAGGGCAAGCGGCCGAGCAAGAAGGACAAGCTGCGCGCGGCGAATGCGCTGGCTGCCGCGCAGCACGATGCGGGTGAAAAGAAGAACGGCTGACTCGCGCCGCTCATCGGCTGCGCGCTACGCGGGCTTGTGCAGGAAGCTCGCGAGCAGCTCCACCGGCAGCGGGAAGACGATGGTGGTGTTCTTGTCCGCACCGATCACCGTCAGCGTTTCCAGGTAGCGCAGCTGGATCGCCTGCGGCTCCTGCGCCAGCACGCGCGCGGCCTGGAACAGCTTCTCGGAGGCCTGAAGCTCGCCTTCGGCATGGATCACCTTGGCACGCCGCTCGCGTTCCGCCTCGGCCTGCCGCGCGATGGCGCGGACCATCGATTCGGTGAGGTCGATCTGCTTGATCTCCACGTTGGAGACCTTGATGCCCCACGAAGCCGTCTGCACGTCGAGCGACTCGCGCACATCCAGGTTGAGCTTTTCCCGCTCCGCCAGCATGTCGTCCAGCTGGTGCTTGCCGAGCACCGAGCGCAGCGTGGTCTGCGCCAGCTGGCTGGTCGCGTTGAAGAAATCCCTGACTTCGATGATGGCCTTTTCGGCATCGACGATGCGGAAGTAGACGACCGCGCTGACCTTCACCGACACGTTGTCGCGCGAGATCACGTCCTGGGTCGGAACCTCGAGCACCACGGTGCGCAGGTCGACCCGCACGACCTGCTGGATGGCGGGAACCACGATCACCAGCCCGGGCCCCGCGACCCTGGAGAAGCGGCCCAGGGTGAAAACGACGCCGCGCTCGTATTCGCGAAAGATCCAGATGGCCGAAAAAAGCAGCACCACCAGCAAGACAAGCAAGACGGTGCCGATGCCGAAAGTGAACATGGCGGTCTCCCGCGACCCAGCGACAGCGCTGGACTGTTGGACCGCCGGTGCGCGCGGGCGTTCCGGCCGAGGCCGGAAAAGATCGCAGCCTCAGCCGCGCGGCGGCCGCTTGGCGATGCCCATCGTCTTGGCGAGGATGCCCAGCATCACTTCGTCGGCGCCGCCGCCGATGGAGCCGAGCCGCCCGTCGCGGTACAGCCGCGAGACGCGGTTCTCCAGCGTGAAGCCCATGCCGCCCCAGAACTGCAGGCAGGTGTCGGCCACCTGGCGCGTGAGCCGGCCGGTCTTGAGCTTGGCCATCGAGGCCAGCTCGAGCACGTCCTGGCCCTGCACGTGCAGGTCGCAGGCGCGGTAGGCAAGGGCGCGCAGCGCTTCCACCTCGGTCTTGAGTTCGGCCAGCTTGAACTGAACCCACTGCTGGTCGGCCAGCGTGGCGCCGAACATCTGGCGCTGCTGCGCCCATTCGATGGTCTGAGCGATGCAGTCTTCCATCGGTTCGAGCGAGCTCGCGGCGGCCCACAGGCGCTCTTCCTGGAACTGCTGCATCTGGTAGACGAAGCCCTGGCCCTCCTCGCCGATGCGATAGCGCTGCGGCACGCGCACGTTGTCGAAGTGGATGAGGCCCGTGTCGCTCGAATGCATGCCGATCTTGCGGATCTTCTTCGCCTTCTCGATGCCGGGGCTGTCCATCGGCACCATCACGAGCGACTTGTTGCGGTGCACCGGGCCATCGCTGGTGTTGACCAGCATGCACATCCAGTCGGCCTGCAGGCTGTTGGTGATCCACATCTTCTGGCCGCTGATGAGGTAGTCGGCGCCGTCCTTGCGTGCGTGGCTCTTGAGGCCCGCCACGTCGCTGCCCGCGCCGGGCTCGCTCACGCCGATGCAGCCGACCGTCTCGCCCGCGATGGCGGGCGCGAGGAACTCGCGGCGCAGTTCGTCGCTGCCGAAGCGCGCGAGCGCGGGCGTGCACATGTCGGTCTGCACGCCAATGGCCATCGGCACGCCGCCGCAGCTCACATGGCCGAGCGCCTCGGCCATGGCCATCGCATACGAATAGTCGAGCCCGGCGCCGCCGAAGGCCTCGGGCTTGTTGAGGCCCAGCATGCCCAGCTTGCCGAGCTTCCTGAAGACCTCGTGCGCGGGAAAGATCTCGGCCTCTTCCCATTCATCGACATGCGGATTGATCTCGCTGTCGATGAAGCGGCGCAGCGTCTTCTGGATCTCGAGGTGCTCGTGGGTGTACTGCATTGCGGTGGTCTCCAATCAGTCGTTTGCTTCGCCGCCGACCCGGAACACGCGCGGCGCCTCGGCCAGGTGAAAGCCGCCGAAGGGCCGCACGGCGGCGCGCTGCCGCACCTGCGCATCGGGCAGCGCCATCGGCCAGCCCATGCGCACCTGCGGCCGCGCGCCGTCCACGCGCAGCACGCTGCCGCTGATGAAACTCGCCGCCGGGCTCAGCAGGAAGGCGATGGCGGCGGAGGTCTCGGCCTCGTTGCCGAAGCGGCCCGCGGGCACGGTGTCGCGCATGGCGCGCAGCATCTCGCCGGCCTCGGGCGGGTAGTGGTCCATGCCGCTCGACGCGATGTAGCCCGGTGCCACGGCGTTCACGCGCACGCCATTCGCGGCCCATTCGAGCGCGGCGGTCTCGGTGAAGCTCACCATGCCCGCGCGCGCCGCGCCGCTATGGCCCATGTGAGGCATCGAGCCCCACATGTCGGCCACGATGTTGACGATGGCGCCGCCATGCGCCTGCATGCTCTGCACGAAGCACTCGCGCGCCACCAGGAAGCCGCCCGTGAGGTTGGTGTGGATCACCGCCTCCCAGCCCTTGGCCGAGATGGCCGCGAGCGGCGTGAGGTACTGGCCGCCCGCGTTGTTGACGAGGCCGTCGATGCGGCCGTGCGCTGCAACGATGTCGGCGACGGCGGCGCGCACCGCTTCTTCCTGCCGGATGTCGAAGGCCTGGATGCTGGCCTTGCCGCCCGCATCGGCGATCTCGGCCTGCACCTGCTGCAGCTTGTCGGCGTTGCGGCCGGCCAGCACCACCTGCGCGCCCAGCGATGCAAGCTCGTGCGCCGTGCAGCGGCCGATGCCCGAGCCGCCGCCCGTGACGAGGATCACTTGCCCGGCAAACAGGCCGGGCGAGAACACGGAGCGATAGCGCGAAGAGTCGTTCATGCGTGAGGCTTCCGCAAAGGCTGGCGAGCTGCAGTGTGCGCCGTCATGCGTCGGCGATCTCGGCCACCACATGGCGCGCGGCCACCTGCGCGCCCACCGCCACATGCAATGCGGCGACGCGGCCCGCGCGCGGCGCGCAGTGCACATGTTCCATCTTCATCGCCTCGAGCGTGGCAATCGGCTGGCCGGCAGCGACGGCCTCGCCTTCGGCCACCAGCAGCGCGATGACGCGGCCGTTCATCGAGGCGCGCAGCAGGCCGTCGCCGCCCGCGGCCTCGGCGCGCGGCACGGCGGCATGCGTGAGGTCCTGCAGGCCGAAGGCCTGGCCGTGGAAGTGGAGCCACAGGCGCGTCGCGGATTCGCGCACCGCCAAGGCCCGCTCCGAGACGCCATCGCAGGAGAAGCGCAAGGCGCCGTCGCCGGTCAGCGAAAGCAGCTCGATCGGTATCGGCGCGGCCGCATCGAGCGAGACATCGAAGCAGCCCGCGCCCCGCGGCGTCACGCGCGCGGCGTGCACCTGGCCGTCGAGCGAGAAGCGCAGCGCGTTGGGCAGCGTGTGCGCGAGCGGCGAGGGCCATCCGCGTTCGCCCAGCTGGAGCAGCAGCGCCGCGAGCCATGCGGTGCGGCGCGCCATGGCGGGGTCGATTGCCAGCAAGGCCCCGGCGTGTTCGGCAATGAACGCCGTCGTCGCCGAACCGCCGGCAAACACCGGATGCGTCAGCGCGCACTGAAGGAAGCGCTGGTTGGTCGCCAGGCCCAGGGCCACCGTGTCCTGCAGCCCCGCGACCAGCCGGCGCCTGGCTTCCTCGCGCGTGCGGCCGTAGGCCACGAGCTTGGCGATCATCGAATCGTAGAAGGGCGGCACCGCGGCGCCGTCCCGCAGCGCATGCTCGATGCGCAATGCCGGCGAAGGCCGCCATGCGGCGAGCGTGCCGCTTTGCGGCATGAAGCCCTGCCGCGGATCTTCGGCACACAGCCGCACCTCGATCGCATGGCCGCTCAGGCGCACGTCCTGCTGTGCAAGCGGCAGCACCTCGCCCGCCGCCACGCGCAGCTGCAGCTCGACCAGGTCGAGCCCTGTCACGGCCTCGGTCACCGGATGCTCCACCTGCAGCCGCGTGTTCATTTCCATGAACCAGTACTGCCCGTCGGCATCGAGCAGGAATTCGAGCGTGCCCGCGCCCTCGTAGCCGATGGCCCTTGCCGCCGCCACGGCCGTGGCGCCCATGCGTTCGCGCAAGGCCTCGGAGACGGCGGGCGAGGGCGATTCCTCGATCAGCTTCTGGTGCCGGCGCTGCACCGAGCAGTCGCGCTCGCCAAGATGGATGGCGTTGCCATGCCGGTCGGCGAACACCTGGATCTCGATGTGGCGCGGCGCGGCGATGGCGCGCTCCAGGATCACCGCCCTGTCGCCGAAGGCATGGAGCGCCTCGGACTGCGCACTCTGCAGCAGCTCGGCAAAGGCCTCGGCCGATGGCGCGAGCCGCATGCCGCGCCCGCCGCCGCCGGCCGTGGCCTTGATCATCACGGGCCAGCCGATGCGCGCGGCTTCGGCGGCGAGCGTGGCCGCACTCTGGTCTTCGCCCTGGTAGCCGGGAATGCAGGGCACGCCGGCGGCCTGCATCAGCCGCTTCGCCGCGGCCTTGTCGCCCATGGCGCGGATGGCCTCGGGCGAGGGGCCGATGAAGACGAGGCCCGCATCGCGGCAGGCCTGTGCGAAGTCTGCGTTCTCGGCGAGGAAGCCGTAGCCCGGATGGACCGCTTGCGCGCCGCTCGAACGCGCGGCTTCGACGATGGCCGCGATGTCCAGGTAGCTCTGCGCGGGCAGCGGCCCGCCGATCCACACGGACTGGTCGGCCTGCCGCACGTGCTCCGCATCGGCATCGGCGCTCGAATACACGGCGACCGTGCGGCAGCCCATGGCGCGCGCCGTGCGCATCACGCGCACTGCAATTTCGCCGCGGTTGGCGATGAGGATCTTGTGGAAGCTCATGGCCGCGCCACCGAGAACTGCATGGCCTGCGGCACGCGCGCATCGCCGTCGCGGCACACCGACAGCACTTCGGCCAGCACCGCGCGCGTGTCGCGCGGGTCGATCACGCCGTCGTCGAGCAGCAGCGCGCTGGTGGTGAAGACGCTGGTCTGCCGATCGAAGCGCTCGATGATCTGCCGCTGCATGGCGTCGATCTTCGCGCGGTCGACGGAGCCTTTTCGCGCCATGCCCGCCTCCATCACCATGGCCATGGTCTGCGCCGCCTGCTCGCCGCCCATCACCGCGGTGCGCGCGTTGGGCCATGAGAAGCAGAAGCGCGGCGCGAAGCCGCGGCCGCACATGCCGTAGTTGCCCGCGCCGTAGGAAGCGCCGCAGTGCAGCGTGACCTGCGGCACGGTGGCGCTGGTCACGGCCTGGATCATCTTGGCGCCGTGCTTGATGATGCCGGCCTCCTCGTGCGCGCGGCCCACCATGTAGCCCGTGATGTTCTGCAAATACACGATGGGCGTGCGCGACTGGCAGCAGGCCTGGATGAAGTGCGTGGCCTTGGTGGCGCCGTCGGAGTCGATCGGGCCATTGTTGGTGACGATGCCCACCGCATGGCCTTCGAGCCGCATGTGGCCGCACAGCGTGGCGCTGCCGTAGTGCGCGCTGAATTCGAGGAACTCGGAGCCGTCGGCAAGGCGCGCGATCACCTCGCGCATGTCCACCGGCCGCCGGCCGTCGCTGGGCATGATGCCCAGCAGTTCCTCGGCCGCGTAGAGCGGCGGCGCGAACTTGCGCGCTTGCTCGTCGCGCGCCCAGTCGATGCCGCCGAGGATCGCGCGCGCGATGCGGATGGCGTCGCGGTCGTCCTCGGCCAGGTAGTCGCCCAGGCCCGAAATGTGGGTGTGCATCACGGCGCCGCCCAGTTCTTCTTCGGTGGCGATTTCGCCGGTGGCGGCCTTCAGCAGCGGCGGGCCGGCCAGGAAGGCACGCGTGCGGTCGCGCACCATCACGATGTAGTCCGAAAGGCCCGTCTGGTAGGCGCCCCCCGCGGTCGAGGAGCCGTGCGTCACCGTCACCACCGGCAGGCCCGCGGCGGAGAGCCGCGCCAGGTTGCGGAAGATGCCGCCGCCGCGCACGAAGTCCTGCACGCGGTACTGCATGAGATTGGCGCCCGCGCTTTCCACCAGCTGCACGTAGGGCAGCTTGTTCTCCAGCGCGATCTCCTGCACGCGCAGCTGCTTGTCGAGGCCCATGGGCTGCAGCGCGCCGGCGTCGATGCCCGAGTCGGAGGCGCTGACCATGCAGCGCACGCCCGCGACCCGGCCGATGCCCGCGATCACGCCGCCGCCCGGCACGCTTTGCGCGAGGTCTTCGTTGTCGTGCCCGAGCCCCGCGAGCGAGGCCAGTGGCAGGAAGGGCGCGCCGGTGTCCAGCAGCAGCGCGAGCCGCTCGCGCGGCAGCAGCTGGCCGCGCCTGGCAAAGCGCTCGGCCGAGGCGTTCGATGCCCCGGCCGCGCGGGCCTCGTGCGCGCGCACCTGCCCGAGCAGCGCCAGCATACCGGCGCGGTGGGCCTGGAAGGATTCGCTGGCCGCGTTCAGCCGGGATTCGATGGCGGGCATGGAAGAGTCAGTGCAGATCGCTTTCGCTCTGCACCGACTCTAGGGCGCCGATGCACGCCCGGCTTGCGCCAATTAGCTGGTGCGGGCGCGCTGTGCGGCGGGCGCGTCCAGGCTGGCGCCCGTGATCACCCAGTAGATGAAGATCAGCACCGCGCCGGCCGTGCCGAACACCGACAGGCCCATGTAGTTGCCGCCGATGGCCAGCGCGTCGGTGGGCGCGGCCGCGATGCAGATCATGCTGGCCGCGCTCATGCCCACGTAGTGCATGGTGCAGACGGCCACGCCCATCACGGCGGCTGCCGCAATCTGGTGGCTCAGCCGGCGCAGGTTGAAGGCCAGCCACAGGGCCGCGCCGGCGGCGGTGATGGCAATGGCCACCGACAGCGCCACGACGGTGGGGTCGAAGTCCATCGAGGCGCGCATGTTCATTGCGAACATGCCCATGTAGTGCATCACGCACACGCCCAGCCCCGCGAGCAGGCTTCCGGCCAGCCAGCCGGCCCGGCTGAACTTGCGCCGCCCGCCCGCCATGTACAGCGCAATGCCCGAGATCAGGATGGCCGCGACCAGCGAGACGACCGTGAGCGGCACGTTGTACGAAATGCCCACCGGCAGGCGGTACGCCAGCATGCCGATGAAGTGCATCGACCAGATGCCGATGCCGCCCAGCGCCACCGCGGCGCAGGCGACCACCGCGAGGTTGGGTTTGCCGTCGGCGCCGACCATGCGCCCCGCGCAGATCAGCGCCACCAGCGAGCCCGCGAACGAGATGAGGAACGAGAGCGCCACCAGCCCCAGCGAATACTCGGGCGACAGCAATTGGCCAACGACGAGGGGAGTCATGTCTTTTCTTCTCCTGGTAAGGAACGGCTCGCCGCCGCCGGCCACCTGGCCGGCCGAAGATGTAACGAGACGTCCGCTCAGGAGTCTGTAATAGTTGTTTTTAAAAGTAAACCCAATTTCATGGGATTTACTCCCATTTTTATGGAGCTCAATTTTTCGGGCGAATCCGGTAGATCGCGTTGTTCCGGTCGGCCGCCATGTAGATGCTCCCGTCGCTGCCGACCGCGACGCCCGTGACCACGTAGGGCGGCGGCAGGCCCGGTCCCGCGGCCAGCCCGATCGGCAGGTTTTCCGCCACGGTGCGGCGCGAGCCATTGGCCGGATCGATCTCCACCAGCCGGCGCGCGGCGCTTTCGGCCACGATGAAGCTGCCCCAGGGCGTCTCGGCCACGCCTTCGGGCAGCGCCAGGCCGTCGGCAATCGCACGCAGCGGGGCGCTGGCATCGAGCGGAATGCGGGTCAGCTTGCCCGCGGCTTCGGTGACGTAGAGCGCGCCGTCGCGGCCGACGATCATCTGCACCGGGCCGCCCAGCCCGCTGGCGAGCACTTGCTTCTCTGCAAAATGAGGACCGCTCGCGCGGGTGATGCTGCCGGTGGCGATCTCGGCATAGATCACGCTGCCGTCGGCCATGGGAATGGCATCGAACGGCGCCTTCAGGCCGTGGATGATTTCGACGGTTCGCAGCGTCTGGCGGTCCACCAGCTGCACGGTGCCCGTGAACCACGAGGTCAGCGCGAAGCGCGTGCCCGACAGGCCGATGGCGAACGGATAGTCGAGCTCCGGATCGCGCTGCATGCGGAACACGTCGCGCACTTCGCCCGTGCGCACGTCCACCTGCCGGAAGCCGAACACATCGGCCACCCAGAGCGTGCGGCCTTCGATCTTGAGCCCCGCGGGCGTCGCGAGCTTGCCGCTGGTGAGCGTGCGCAGCACGCCGGTGGCGGGGTCGAAGGACTGCACTTCGTTGTTGGCCATGTTCGACACGTAGATCGTGCCGTCGGGGGCGATGGCCAGGTTGTCGAGCGACGGGCGCAGCTGCTTCGCGACGGTCTTGCGGCCCGTGGCAAGGTCCACCTTGACCAGCTCGCCGCTGCGCGCGTCGACCACCCAGAGGTTGCCCTTGCCGTCGAGGTTGGCGGCCGCGGGAATCTTGAAGCCGCCGGCAATCACGGTCATGGCGCCGTCGGCCGGATCGATCTTCACCACCTGGCCCTTGAACCACAGCGGTCCGTAGAGCATGCCGTCGGGGCCGACCTCGAAGCCATTGAAGCCGCCCATGTCCTTCTTGATGAGCCGCGGCGGCTTCTGGCCCGTGCGGTCGATTTCCCAGAGCGCGTCGCCCAGGAACACCTGCGAGGCGTAGAGCTTGCCGCTGCTGCGGTCGAAGTCCAGCGAGTTGAGGCCGGGCAGGTCCTTGGCGAGCACGCGCATCGGCGCGCCGTCGCTTTCGCGGTAGCGCAGCATGCCCATGAGGTAGTTGGTCCATGCCAGCTCGCCCTTGGGGCCGACCGCGATGTCGTCGGCCTGGCCCTCGGGCGCATCGATCAGGATCTTGGCCGCGCCGGTGCTGCGGTCGACCTCCCACAGCGTGTTGCCGAGCACCGAGCCCGCGAGCAGGCGGCCCTTCTGGTCGATGGCCAGGCCGTGCACGCCCGCGAACGAGGACGGCGCGACCAGCACTTCGGGCTCGGACCACGCGGCGGGGCGGGTGGGCGGTGGCGACGGCGGCGGCGCAATGCCGGCGCAGGCGGCCAGCAGGGCGAGGATGGCGATGAGTGCGGCGGCGCGGATGAACGGGCGGCAGGGCATGTCTTCTCTCCTTCTTTTGGGTGCGCGCGAGCAGTCTAGAAGGAAGGAGGGGCGGCGGGCCAGTCGCTCCCGCGACAGGCGGCCTTTCGTCCGCCTCGGCTCAACCGCGCAGAAGCTGCGTCGCCGTGTGGATCGAGAGCCCCACCAGCCCGCCCACCAGCGTGCCGTTGATGCGGATGAACTGCAGGTCGCGCCCGATGTGGCGCTCCAGCTCGCTGGTCATCTCGCTGGCGTTCCAGTCGGCGACGCGCTCCTCGATGTAGCGGCGGATGTCCTCGCGGTAGCGCTCGATGGCCAGCGGCGCGGCCGCCTCGATCTGCTCGTTGATCCAGCGGCGGATCGGCTCGTCGGCCTGCAGCCGCGTGCCGAGCGCGCCGGCCATCGCTGCGATGCGCTGGCGGATGGTGGAGTCGCCCCGGCCCAGGTCGTCGTGCAGCCAGGCCAGCAGGTCGCCCCAGATGCCGTGCAGGTAGTCGCCGAGCGCGGGATGCGCGATCAGCTCGGCGCGGATCTGCTCGCCGCGCTGCTGGAACTCGGGGTCGAGCTTGAGCCGCACCACGAAGTCGTCCACGAAGTGGTCGAAGCGCCGACGCATCGGATGCTCGGGCTCGGCCGCGAGTTCGGCGATGGTGCGCGCCACGGCCGCCACGATCTTGCGCGTGGCGAGCTTGGCCGCCACCTGGTCCAGGCCCACGTAGCGCAGCGTCTTGATCTCGCGCGCAATGGCTTCGGTGATGTGCGCCTGCACCTCCTCGCCTTCGAGCAGGCCAGCCACCTGCTGCAGCACGTCGTCGAGCAGCGCCTGGTGGCGCCCGCCCGCCGTGAGCGCGTCCAGCGCCTGGCCCATCAGCCGCGAGAGGTCGATCTTCTGGAGGCCGGCCGCGGCGGCGCGGCCCATGAAGGCGCGCACGCGCTCGTCGTCGAAGGCCGCAAGCCCGTAGCGGGCGGCCGCCACGCCCCATTCGCCGAGCTTCTGGCCGCTCGCGGGCCGCGCCAGCCAGTCGGCGATGCGACCGGCCGCGTCGAACTCGCGCAGCTTGGCGAGCACCTGCCCGGTGCCGAGGAAATTGTTGCAGATGAAGCCGGCCAGCTTGGCGCCGATGCGGTCCTTGTTGCTCGGGATGATCGCGGTGTGCGGAATCGGCAGGCCCAGCGGATGCCGGAACAGCGCCACCACCGCGAACCAGTCGGCAATGGCGCCGACCATCGCGGCCTCGGCAAAGGCCGCCGCGTAGCCCCAGGCCGGATGCTCGCTGTCCAGCGCACTGGCCAGCGCATAGAGCAGCGCCGCCGCGCACAGCAGGCCGAGCGCGACGCGCTTCATGCGCTGCAGCGCGCCGCTGCCGTGGCGGTCTTCAGCCAATGGTCGGCGTGGCAGCAAGGCGCTGCATGAACAGTTCGCAGCGCGCCAACTGCTCCAGGCTCACGAACTCGTCGGGCTGGTGCGCCTGCTCGATGCTGCCCGGGCCGCACACCACGGTGGGGATGCCGGCGTTCTTGAACAGGCCCGCCTCGGTGCCGAAAGCCACCAGCGTGGTGCGGTCCTCGCCCGCGAGGCGCTGCGCGAGCAGCGTGACCGGATCCGTAGCCGCACCGAGGAAGCTCGGGATCTCGCAGATGGTCTCGAAGCGGAAGCCCGCATCGGGCGCCACCTTCTTCATCGACGCCTCGAGGCTGCCGGCATAGGAGACGACCTCGTCCTGCATCTTCTTGGCGTCGGCGGTCGGCAGGTCGCGGAATTCGTAGCGGAACTCGGCGTCGCGCGGCACCACGTTGTCGGCGATGCCGCCGTGGAACTGGCCCACGCTCGCGGTGCTGAAGGGCACGTCGAAGCCCTCGTAGCGCGGCTCGCTGCGCTCGAAGCCTTCGGCCATGTCGCGCACCTTGCCGACCACGCGCGCGGCCATCTCGATGGCGTTGACCGACTTGGGCGTGAGCGACGAATGCGCCTCCTTGCCGCGCACGCAGCAGCGGTAGCGGTACACGCCCTTGTGCGCGATGGCCGGCACCATGCTGGTGGGCTCGCCCACGATGCAGGCGAGCGGCTTGATGCCGGCGTCGCGCATGTCGGCGATGAGTTCCTTCACGCCGAAGCAGCCGATCTCTTCCTCGTAGCTGAAGGCAAAGTGCACCGCGAAGGGCGAGTCGCTTTCGAGGAAGCGCCGGGCATTGGACAGCGCGATGGCGATGAAGCTCTTCATGTCGGCCGAGCCGCGGCCGTAGAGGCGTTCGTTCTGCACCGCGGCGGAGAGCGGGTCGACGCTCCAGTCCTGCCCGTCCCACGGCACCGTGTCGGTGTGGCCCGAGATGATCACGCCGGCCGGCTTGCCTTCGCCGAGGGTGGCGAACAGGTTGGCCTTGGTGCGCTCGGCGTTGTAGGTGATGCGGCTCTTCACGCCCAGCGCGGCCAGGTGGCTTTGCGCGAGGTCGATCAGCTGCAGGTTGCTGTTTTCGCTGACGGTGTTCATGCGCACCAGCGTCTGGGCCAGCGCGAGGCTCTGGGGGGAAAGCGTAGGGGACATGCAACACATTGTCCAAGAAGTCGGCGCCGCGCGCCCGCGGGCGCCCCGGCTGTCATGCGCAGCGGGTACGCTGCGCCTCTTTTGGATGGAGAAAAAGACGATGCGCACCGTTCACTTCGCCCTTGCCGCGACCGCCGTCCTTGGCCTGGCGGCCTGCAGCACCACCGGTCCCGCGCCCAGGCTGCTCACGCTCGACGGCAACCCGCCGCTGGTCATTGCGCACCGCGGCGCCTCGGGCTACCTGCCCGAAGAAACGCTCGAAGCCTATGCGCGCGCCATCGAACTGGGTGCCGACGTGATCGAGATGGACCTGGTCTCCACCAAGGACGGCGTGCTCATTGCCCGCCACGACCCCAACCTGGCCATCAGCACCGACGTGGCCAAACATCCGCGCTTCGCCTCGCGCAAGAAGACCATCAAGGTCGACGGCGAAACCCAGACCGGCTGGTTCAGCAACGACTTCACGCTGGCCGAGATCAAGACGCTGGGCGGCATCTCCACCGACCCCGAGCGCCCGCAGGAATTCAACGGCAAGTTCAAGATCCCCACCTTCCAGGAGATCATCGACTTTGCCAAGGCCAAGTCGAAGGAAACCGGCCGCACCATCGCGATCTACCCCGAGACCAAGAACCCGACCTACTTCCGCGAGCTGGGGCTGCCGCTGGAAGACAAGGTGATCGCCGCCATCAACGCCGCCGGCTGGAACAGCAAGACCGCGCCCATCTACGTGCAGTCCTTCGAGCCCGGCAGCCTCAAGTACATGAAGGCCAAGGGCCTGAACACCCGGCTCATCCAGCTGATCGACGGCGACAGCGTCGACCTGAAGACCGGCGCCGTGACCTTCGCCGTGCCGAGCGACCGCCCCTACGACTGGACCAAGGCCGGCGACAAGCGCAACTTCGACGCCATGGTCACGCCCGCGGGCCTGGCAGAAATCAAGACCTATGCCGACGGCATCGGTCCGTGGAAGCGCTACATCGTGAGCATCAAGGGCAGCATCGGCGCCGACGGCAAGCCGCTGGACGTCAACAAGGACGGCAAGATCAACGACGCCGACGCCACCTCGGTCTCGCCCACCGCGCTGATTGCCGATGCGCACAAGGCCGGCCTCTTCGTGCACCCGTTCACCTTCCGCAACGAATCGCGCCGGCTCGCGGCCGACTACAACAAGGACGGCAGGAACGAGTACGCGGCCTATTACAAGCTGGGCGTGGACGGCGTGTTCACCGACTTCACCGACACCGCGATCGCCGCGCGCGCCGACTACCTGAAGAGCATGGGGCGCTGAGCGCGACCTGGGGGTTTGCCCGGCACGGTCTTTGCGGAGGTTTCCGCAAAGCCTAGACTGTGCTCCATGAAACTCATCGATTCGCTCGTCACGCAGGCGGCCGGCATCGCCGCCGTGCGGCGTGACCTCCACGCCCATCCCGAACTCTGCTTCGAAGAAGTCCGCACCGCCGACGTGGTGGCAGGCAAGCTCACCGAATGGGGCATTCCCATCCACCGGGGCCTGGGCACCACCGGCGTGGTGGGCATCGTCAAGAACGGCACCAGCACTCGCGCCGTGGGCCTGCGCGCCGACATGGACGCGCTGCCCGTCACCGAGCTCAACACCTTCGCGCATGCCAGCAAGCACCACGGCAAGATGCACGCCTGCGGGCACGACGGCCACACGGCCATGCTGCTCGCGGCCGCGCAGCATCTTGCGAAGAACCGCAATTTCGACGGCACCGTCTACCTGATCTTCCAGCCGGCCGAAGAGGGCGGCGGCGGCGCACGCGAGATGATCAAGGAGGGGCTGTTCGAGCAGTTCCCGATGGACGCCGTCTTCGGCATGCACAACTGGCCCGGCATGAAGGCCGGCCAGTTCGCGGTGAGCCCGGGGCCGGTGATGGCGTCGGGCAACAAGTTCTACGTCAACGTGATCGGCAAGGGCGGCCATGCCGCGCTGCCGCAGACCGGCATCGACCCGGTGCCGATCGCCTGCGAGATCGTGCAGGCCTTCCAGACCATCCTCACGCGCAAGATGAAGCCGACCGACTCGGCCGTGATCTCGGTCACCACCATCCATGCCGGCGAAACCAACAACGTGATTCCCGACAACTGCGAGATGACGGGCACGGTGCGCACCTTCTCGATCGAGGTGCTCGACATGATCGAGTCGCGCATGAGGCAGATCGCCGAGCACATCTGCGCCGCGCACGGCGCGACCTGCGACTTCCGCTTCGAGCGCTACTACCCGCCCACCATCAACACCGAGGCCGAGGCCAACTTCGCGCGCCGCGTGATGGGCGGGATCGTCGGGCCCGAGAACGTGCTGCGGCAGGAAGCGGCCATGACCTCCGAAGACTTCGCCTTCATGCTGCAGGCCAAGCCCGGCGCCTATGCCTTCATCGGCAACGGCGACGGCACGCACCGCGACGTGCACCACGGCGAAGGGCCCTGCACGCTGCACAACGCGAGCTACGACTTCAACGACGAGCTCATTCCGCTGGGCGCCACCTGCTGGGTGCAGCTGGCCGAGCAGTTCCTCGGCAAGCCCGGGGGAGCCGCGCCTTGATCGGCATCGGCGAGGCGTTTTCGCCGCGCTATGCCCAGGCCCGCCAGAAGTTCCTGCAGGCCTGCGTGAGCGCGGGCCTCGCGGCCCTGCCGCATGCGCATCCGGGCAAGGGGCGGGACGGCGAGGAGCTCTCGATGGACGTGGCGCTCGATGGCGCCGCGGACGCCGAGCGCCTGCTGATCGTCTCCAGCGGCTGCCACGGCGTGGAGGGCCACTGCGGCAGCGGCGTGCAGGTGTTCGCGCTGCACGACGCCGAATGGCGCGAGAAGGCCAGGGCGCAGGGCGTGGCGGTGCTCTACGTGCATGCGCTCAATCCGCACGGCTTTTCGTACGGCCGGCGCGTCACGCAGGAGAAGGTCGACCTGAACCGCAACTTCGTCGATTTCTCGCAGCCGCTGCCGGCCAACGAGCCCTACGCCAAGCTGCATCCGCTGCTGGTGCCCGAGAGCTGGCCGCCCACGCCCGAGAACGAGGCCGCCATCGAGAAATGGATAGCCAAGCATGGCGCCGAGGCCTACCAGGCGGCCGTCACCAGCGGGCAGTACCAGTTCGAGGACGGCCTGTTCTTCGGCGGCAAGGCGCCGGCCTGGAGCAACAAGACCTTGCGCGGCGTGCTGCGCCGGCATGCCGCCAGCGCGCGCCGGCTGGCCTGGATCGACCTGCACACGGGGCTCGGGCCCAATGGCCTGGGCGAGCGCATCTTCGCCGGCCGCGACAACAAGGCCGCCTACGCGCGCGCCAATGCCTGGTGGGGCACGCCCGCGGCGCCCGTCACCTCGATCTACGACGGCTCATCGAGCGCGGCGCTGCTGCGCGGCCTGATGTGGGACACCGCGCACCAGGAGTGCCCGCAGGCCGAATACACCGGCATCGCGCTCGAATACGGCACGCTGCCCATGCTCGAAGTGCTGGCCGCGCTGCGCGCCGACCACTGGCTGCACAAGCACCCCGAGGCGCCGGCCGACCTGGCCGACGGCATCCGCGCGCGCATGCTCGAGGCCTTCTATACCGACACCGACGCCTGGCGCGGCCAAGTCGTGAGCCAGGCCAGGCAGGCGATGTTCCAGGCCGTGGACGGCCTCTGCAGCTAGGTCCGGACCCGCCCGTCGCCCGTCAGCATCGACAGCTCGACGAACTTCGATGCCACGTGGTTCTTGGCCGAGAACGACACCTCGAAACCGCCGAACTGCTGCCGGTCGATGCTTTCGAGGCCAGTGATGAGGCCGTCGCGCGAGGCCTTGCCCGGCGCGCGGCGCAGGCCCTCGGTCAGCACCTTGGCGGCAAGGTAGCCTTCCAGGCTCGAGAAATTGGCGCTCGCGCCGGCGCCGGCCTTCTTCACCGCTTCGCTGAATTCGCGCGTGATCGCATTGGCCGCGTTGTAGGGCGAAGGCACCACCTGCGTCACCATCACGCCCGCGCCCTCCTTGCCGAGTTCGTCGGCCAGCGCCTGGGTGCCGACGAAAGACACGTTGAAGAAGGTGCCGCCATAGCCCGCCTTGCGCGCCTGGCGGATGAAGGCCGCGCAGGCCTTGTAGGCGCCCACCTGGACCACCGCGTCGGGCCGCGCCGCCGTGATGCTCTTCACCGCCGCGGCCACGTCGACCGAATTGCGCTCCACCGTGGCCAGCGCCACCGGCTTGAGCTCCTGCTGCGACAGCGCGAGCGTGACGCCGTCCAGGCCCGCCTTGCCGTAGGCGTCGTTCTGGTAGAAGACCGCGATCTTCTTCAGGCCCAGGTGCGTGAGCTGCTTCACGATCAGCGCGGTCTCGTCGTTGTACGAGGCGCGCAGGTGGAACACGTTCCTGTGGAAGGGTTCGCGCAGCGACATCGCGCCGGTGAAGGGCGCGATGAAAGGCACCTTCTCCTTCACCGCGAGCGGCAGCGCCGCCATGCTGGTGGGCGTGCCGATGTAGCCGAAGAGCGCGAACACGTCTTCTTCGATCAGCTTTTGCGTGTTGGCGGCGCAGCGGTCAGGCTCGTAGCCGTCGTCCAGGTTCTTGATGACCACGTTGCGCCGGCCGGCCTGGGCGTTGTACTGGTCCAGGAACAGCTTGGCGCCCTGGTGGAACTGGATGCCCAACTGCGCGGCCGGGCCGGTGAACGGTGCCGATTGGCCCAGCACCAGCGGCACGTCGCCCTGCGCCCGCGCCAACTGGAAGCCGCCGAGCGCGGCCGCGCCGGCGCCCAGGGAAAAATGTCTGCGATTGATCATGTGAAACCTCCTTTGCGCCTTGCCGCGCCTCTGCCTGGAAAACTTTAGACTTGCCGGATGGTCGATGCCCCGGTCTCTACAACTGCTGTTCTCCCCACCAACACTTCCACGGTCCTGGGCGCCTGTCCGCACGACTGTCCGGACACCTGCGCCCTGGTCACCACCGTCAAGGACGGCGTGGCCGTGAAGCTGCAGGGCAATCCGGCCCACTCGCACACCGCTGGCGTTCTCTGCACCAAGGTTTCGCGCTACATCGAACGCAACGACCACGCCGAAAGGCTCGTCCAGCCGCTTCGGCGGACCGGTCCCAAGGGCAGCGGCCAGTTCGAACCCGTCAGCTGGGACGCCGCTCTTGACGACATCGCCGCGCATCTCCGTGCATTCCAGACAGATCCGGACACAATTGTGCCTTACAGTTACGCCGGCACGATGGGCCTGGTGCAGGGCGAGTCGATGGATCGGCGTTTTTTCCACAAACTGGGCGCCACGCTGCTGGACCGCACGATCTGCTCCATGGCCGGCGGCGAGGCCATGGTCCATACCCTGGGCGCCAAGGCCGGCATGCGGATCGAGTTCTTCGCCGAGGCGAAGCTGATCCTGATCTGGGGCAGCAACTCCATTGCCAGCAACCTGCATTTCTGGCGCCACGCCCAGGCCGCCCGGCGCGCTGGTGCGCGGCTGGTGTGCATCGACCCGCGCAAGACCGAAACCGCCGACAAGTGCGACGAGCACATCGCCCTGCTGCCCGGTACCGACGCTGCGCTGGCCCTGGCGCTGATGCACGAACTCATCGTGCACGGCTGGCTCGACCACGACTTCATTGCCAACCACACGCTCGGCTGGGAGCCGCTGAAGGAGCGCGCACTGCAATGGCCACCCTCGCGCGCGGCCGCCGTGTGCGGCGTGCCCGAGGCGCAGATCGCGGCGCTGGCGCAGGCCTACGGCACCACCCGGCCGGCCGCGATCCGCCTGAACTACGGCATGCAGCGCGTGCGCGGCGGCGGCAACGCGGCGCGCGCCATCGCCTGCCTGCCCGCACTGGTGGGGGCCTGGCGCGACCGGGCGGGCGGGCTCCTCCTGAGCAGCTCGGGCCACTTTCCGGTCGACCGCGCCGCGCTGCAGCGCCCCGACCTGCTCGCGGGCCGCCAGCCGCGCACCATCAACATGAGCACCATCGGCGACGCGCTGCTCGACCAGGCAAGGCCGGTGAAGGCCATCGTGGTCTACAACAGCAACCCGGTCGCGGTGGCGCCCGAGTCGGGCAAGGTGGTGGCGGGCTTTGCGCGCGAAGACCTTTTCACCGTGGTGCTCGAGCAGTTCCGCACCGACACCGCCGACTACGCCGACTACCTGCTGCCCGCCACCACCCAGCTCGAGCACTGGGACATCCACACCAGCTACGGCCACACCGACGTGCTGCTGAACCGGCCCGCGGTGGCGCCGCGCGGCGAGGCGCGCAGCAATGCCTGGGTGTTCCGCGAGCTCGCGCGCCGCATGGGCTTCGACGAGCCCTGCTTCTCGGACGACGACGAGGCACTGTGCCGCAGCGCCTTTGCGCCGGGCGCCATCGACTACGCGCAGCTGCTGGAGCAGGGCTTCACCAGCCTCGCGCTGCCCGAGGCGCCCTTTGCCGAAGGCCGCTTCCCGACGCCTTCGGGCCGCTGCGAATTCTTCAGCGCGCGCCTGGAGGCGCAGGGCATGGACGGCCTGCCCGACCATGTGCCCAACTACGAGGCGGCCGGCAGCTCCAGCGAGTTTCCGCTGGCCATGATCTCGCCGCCGGCGCGCAATTTCCTCAACTCGACCTTCGTCAACGTGACCAGCCTGCGCGCCATCGAGGGCGAGCCGCTGCTCGAGATCCATGAAGCCGACGCGGCCGCCCGCGGCATCGAGGACGGCGCCATCGTCCGCGTCTTCAACAGGCGCGGCGAGCACCGCTGCCGCGCCGAGGTGTCGCGCCGCGCGCGGCCGGGCGTGGTGCACGGCATGGGCATCTGGTGGCGCAAGCTCGGCCTGGACGGCACCAACGTCAACCAGCTCACCAGCCAGCGCCTGACCGACATCGGCCGCGGGCCCACGTTCTACGACTGCCTGGTCGAAGTGGAGCGTATTGCTCCCTCTTCCTCTGGGAGAGAGCCGGGGTGAGGGCTGCCCCCGCATTCGCCCTGGCCGGCGCACTGCTGCTGCTCGGCGGCTGCGCCGACCTCGGCTACTACTGGCAGTCGGCCAGCGGGCACCTCGGCATCCTGCGGGTGGCCAAGCCGGTGCCCGAATGGCTCGCGGACCCCGCGGTTTCCGCGCCGCTGAAGGCCAAGCTCGAACTCGCGCAGCGCATCCGCCGCTTCGCCGTGACCGAACTGGCGCTGCCCGACAACGCCAGCTACACCTCGTACGCCGATCTGCACCGCCCCGCGGCGGTGTGGAACGTGGTGGCCGCGCCGCCCTATTCGCTCACGCTCAAGAGCTGGTGCTTTCCGGTGGCCGGCTGCGTGGGCTACCGCGGCTACTACGACGAGGCCGCCGCCCGGGCCGAGGCCGAGGCGCTGCGCGCCAAGGGCCTGGAAACGGCCGTGTACCCGGTGCCGGCGTATTCCACGCTGGGCTGGATGAACTGGGCCGGCGGCGATCCGCTGCTTTCCACCTTCATCGGCTACCCCGAAGGCGAGCTGGCGCGCATCGTGTTCCACGAGCTCGCGCACCAGGTGCTCTATGTGCCCGGCGACATCGTCTTCAACGAGTCGTATGCCACCGCGGTGGAGCGCATCGGCGGCGCGATGTGGCTGCAGCGCGAGGCCAGCGAGGCGGCACGCGGCGAGTACGCACGCTTCGACGGGCAGCGCCAGCAGTTTCGCGCGCTGGCCCTCGAGACGCGCCGCGCGCTCAACCAGGTGTACGAATCCGCCCAGGCCAAGGCCGGCGACTGGCCCGCGGTCGACGCCATGAAGAAGGCCGCGATGGACGCCTTTCGCGAGCACTACGCGATGCTGCGCGCGCAATGGCAGGGGCCGCGGCAGGGCGCCTACGACCTGTGGGTGGCGCGCGCTAACAATGCGGCCTTCGGCGCCCAGGGTGCCTACGACGACCTAGTGCCGGGCTTCGAGGCTTTGTTTGCGCGCGAGAATCGCGACTGGCCGCGCTTCTACAAGGCGGTGCGCCGCATCGCCGCGCTGCCGACCATGGAAGAGCGGCGCAACGCATTGCAGACGGCCACGGGAATGCTGCAGACGCATTCCGGCCATGGCGGCAACAACGACAACGACAACAGCAGCAGAAGCAACGGAGGCCACGGTGCCTGACATCCATATCGAAAGAAACCACGCACTCGGCATTGCCGGCGCCCGCGAAGTCGCACGCCAGTGGATCGAGCAGGTCGGGCAGGACTACGGCCTGGAGTGCACCTACACCGAGGGCGAGGCCTGCGACGTCGCGCAGTTCAGCCGCGCCGGCATCGACGGCACGGTGGAGGTCACGGCCGACACGCTGACGCTGGAGGCGACGCTGGGTTTCCTGTTCAGCAGCTTCAGCGACCAGATCGAGCAGAAGATCTCGCGCAAGCTCGATGCCTTGCTGCAGGCGCCCGGCGGCGCCCGCTTCGCCTGAGCGGCCGCCAGCCGATCAGACGATGGTGTAGCCGCCATCCACCGGCAGCGCCGCGCCGCTGACCATCGAGGCGCCATCGGAGAGCAGGAACAGGATCGGCGCCACCACTTCG
This sequence comes from Variovorax sp. 01N425, assembly GCF_056399465.1. Classification (NCBI taxonomy): domain Bacteria; kingdom Pseudomonadati; phylum Pseudomonadota; class Betaproteobacteria; order Burkholderiales; family Comamonadaceae; genus Variovorax; species Variovorax sp. 01N425. The sequence goes on from NZ_JBFTRJ010000023.1 coordinate 23,668, forward strand.
TCGACCTGCGCGAACCGTCCCAGCGGAATGTTCCGGAGCGCCGCCGCGCTCTTGGCGGGATCGGACCAGGCCTGCTCGGCCATGGGCGTGAGCGTGACGGTGGGGTTCACGCTGTTGACGCGGATGCCGTGCGGTCCGAGTTCGAGGCACAGCGACCGCGTGATGGCGTCCATGGCGGCCTTGGATGCGCAATAGCAAAGATGCGCATCGAGCGCGACCAGTGCCGCCTGGCTCGACACATTGACGATGCTGCCGCGCACGCCGGCCGCGATCATCGCCTTGGCGCAGCGCGAGGCGACCAGGGCTGCTGCGCGCGCGTTGACGGCCATCACGGCGTCGAAGCTCTCGGCCTGGACGTCGAGCGCCGGTTCGAGCAGTGCGATGCCGGCGCAGTTCACCACGAGGTCGAAGGCTGGCAGTGCTGCGAGTGCCCGTTCCAGTTCGGCTGGGTTGGCCACGTCGACGGTCAATGGGGTGCAGCCGGCTTCCGTGTGCAGTGTGTCGAGCGCGGCGGCGTTGCGGCCCACGGCGGTCACGGCTGCGCCTGATTGCGCGAGCCGCACGGCGACCGCACGGCCGATGCCGCTGCTTGCGCCTGTGACCAGTGCGCGCTGGCCGGAAAAATCGAAAGTTGTTGTCATGGTGTTGCTGTCATGGATTGGGGCTTGTGTTTAGGGCCGGTGTTCAGGGCGCGTGCACAGATCACCGGGTACTCCCCTCCGCGAATGTCCCCCGGCCTGCGGCCTCCTCCTTGATTCCGCTGCGAGGAGCACCCGATGCTCTGTGCACCGGGGCGCGCTGCTGGTGTACCGCTGATCAACCGGTGCTCTGATCACGCTCCCGTCGATGGGGTGCCTTGCGCAGCGAAATTAAGGAGGAGCCCGAAGGGCGGGGGACATTCGCGGAGCAAGGTACCCCGTCGGCGGGAGCGCACCCCGAACGCACGACGCGGCGATCGAAAAGCAAGGATTCATTTCAGCCGATGCATCGCATCACGCAATGCCGGATAAAGCGACTTGTAGATCTCGAAGCGCTCGCGATAAACAGCTTGCGCCGCAGCCCCGGGCCGCGCGCGTTCCACCAGCGTGACCCAGCCGCGTTCGGCAGTGGCCGCATCGACCAGCCCCGCGCCGAGCGCCGCGAGCATCGCCGCACCCAATGCCGCCTCGACCTCTTCCTCGATGGTGAACACCGGGTAGCCCGTGACGTCCGCCACGATCTGCATCCACAGGTCCGAATGCGCCGCGCCCCCGACCACGATCAGCCGGTCGTCCAGCGGCTGGCCGCTTTGCCGTCCGGCCTCGATGTTGTGCTGCAGTGCAAAGCTCACGCCTTCGAGCACCGCGCGGTACATGTGGGCGCGGCTGTGCGCGAGCGAGAGGCCGATGAAGGCGCCCTTGGCCTGCGCGTCCCAGATCGGGCTGCGCTCGCCCATCAGGTAGGGAAGGAAGACCAGGCCTTCGGCCCCGGGCGGCACCTCGATGGCCTTGCGTTCGATCAGTGCGTGCGCATCCTCGCCGGTGCGCGCGGCCTCGGCCACCTCGGCCTGGCAGAAAGCCTCGCGGAACCACGTGACGGCCGCGCCCGCGGTGATCGCACCGCCGAACACATAGCTGCGGTCGGCGCCGCGGTAGACGTGCGGCATCGTGATGAGTTTGTGGCGCGCATCCACCGTGGGGCTCACGAAGCCCCAGCACATGCTGGTGCCGATCATCGCCACGTGGTCGCCGCTGCCGGTGACGCCCGCGCAGAAGGTGGCCACGGCCGCATCGACGCCACCGCCCATCAGCGGCATGCCTTCGACGAGGCCGAGCTTCGCGGCCCATTCGGCGCTCAGGCCGCCCACCACCTCGCTCGATTCGACCAGGCGCGGCGGCATCATGCGCGCCGGAATGCCCAGCATGCCGAGCGCCTCGTGGGACCAGCCGCGCTGTGCCGCGTCGTACACGCCGCCGATGTTGCCGGCCGAACTGTGGTCCACCGCGAGCTCGCCGGTCAGGCGCCAGTTGACGTAGCTGTTGGGCGGCAGGAACCAGCGCGTCTTCGCCCACACCTCGGGCAGGTGCTCGCGGATCCACAGCATCTTGGTGAAGCCGTAGTAGCTGTCGACGCCGTTGCCGGTGATCGCCTGCAATCTCGCGACATCGACCTGCGCATTCACCGCATCGACCTCGGCGGTGGCGCGGCGGTCCATCCAGATCAGGCAGGGGTGCAGCGGCTGCATCGCCTCGTCGACCGGGATGCCCGCGCCGCCGTACAGGCTGCTCACGCACATCGCGGCGATCTCCGTTGCAGCGATGCCGCTCTTCGCCACGCAGGCGCGCACGCTCTCGCACACCGCGTCGAACCACACATCGCAGTCCTGCTGCGCCCACAGCGGCCTGGGCGTGTCGGGCTGGTAGGCCACGCTCGCCTGCGCATGCACCTTGCCGTCGGTGCCGGCCAGCAGGCACTTGGTGCTCTGCGTGCCGATGTCGACGCCGATCACGTATTTCATGATGATGTTGTTGCCCGCGGCTGCGGCTTGAGCAGCACCTTGATGGAATCGAGCGAGTTGGCCAGTGTGAAGGCGCGCTCCCACTCGGTCAACGGGAAGTCGTGCGTCACGATGCCCTTCGAGGTGACGAGGCCGCGCGCCAGCAGGTCGATGGCAATCGGGTAGCAGTAGGGCCCCAGGTGCGCGCCGCGCACGTCGAGTTCCTTGCGGTCGCCGATGATCGACCAGTCGGCGCTGGTCTCCGAGCCGAACACGCTGAACTCGACGAAGCGGCCGAGCTTGCGGATCATCTCCAGCCCCTGCGTCACGCCGATGGGCGCGCCGGTGGTCTCGATGTACACGTCGCAGCCATAGCCTTCGGTCAGGCCCTTGACGATGGCGTCGGCGTTCTCGGTCTTGGGATTGATGGTCACGTCGGCGCCAAACTTCTTGGCCAGTGCGAGCCGCTCGGGCACGAGGTCGATCACGATCAGCTTCTTCGGCGTCTTCAGGTGCGCGGCCTGCACCATCATCAGGCCCAGCGGGCCGGCGCCCGCGATCACCACCACGTCGTCCAGTTGGATGTCGCCCCGGTTCACCGTGTGGATCGCGCACGAGAGCGGCTCGATGATGGCCGCGTCTTCCAGCGAGATGCCGTCCGGGATCCTGTGCACGCGCGAGGTCGGCGGCAGCCGCATGTAGTCGGCCATGCCGCCGTCGGCCACGATGCGCTGGAAGCCGAAGATGTTGTGCACCTCGCACATCCAGTACTTGCCCGAGGTGCAGAAGCGGCACTTGCCGCAGGGCACGATCTGCTCGGCGATCACGCGGTCGCCTTTTTCCACGCCGAAGTGCTCGGCCGCGCCTTCGCCGAGCGCTTCGACATAGCCGAAGAATTCATGGCCCGGGATCACGGGCGCCTTGACCCACGAGGGCTGCCCATCGCCGCCCCAGAACATCTTCGCGCCCGAGTGGCACTTGCAGTCGGACGCGCAGATGCCGCAGGCCGCAATGGAGATCAGCAGCTCGTTCGGGCCGATGCTGGGCATCGCGACGGTTTCGAGCCGGTAGTCCTTGGGGCCGTGGCAGACGACGGCCTGCATGGCGGCGAGTTGGCCGATGGCGCCCGATGCGCCGGGCTGGAGCTTTTGATAAGACATGGGTTCCTTGTGGTCAGGGGGTGTTGGAAATTTCTCCCTCCCCTTCCGGGGGAGGGCCGGGGTGGGGGCAAGCGGCGCTTCCAGGCACGCTCTGCCTGCCCCCATCCCAGCCTTCCCCCGGGAGGGGAAGGAGCAAGGCAGAAGAGGGTCAGCGTTTTGCCTCGCGGCTGATGAAGATCGCAAGCAAGACAATCCCGCCCTTGATGATCAATTGCAGGTACGGCGACACGCCGATCATGTTGAGCCCGTTGTTCAGCACGCCCAGCAGCAACGCACCGACCAGCGTGCCGACGATCGCGCCGCGGCCGCCGGCAATGGACGTGCCGCCCATCACCACCGCCGCGATCGCATCGAGTTCGAAGCCCACGCCCACGCCGGGCTGCCCGCTGGTCACGCGCGCCGCCTGCACGATGCCTGCGACGGCGGCGGTGAAGCCGCTCAGCGCATACACGAGCAGCTTGTAGCGCGACACGCGCACGCCCGAGAGCCGCGTCGCTTCCTCGTTGCCGCCGATGGCATACACGTAGCGGCCGAAGGGCGCCATGTTGAGCAGCACGTATGCCACGAGGTAGGTGGCGAGCATGATGAGGATGGGCACCTTGATGCCCGCGAGCACGCCGCCGCCGAGGAACGCGAAAGAGTCGGGCAGTCCGTCGATGGGGTAGCCGCCGGTGTAGATGAGCGCAATGCCGCGCGCGATGCCCATGGTGGCGAGCGTCACGATGATGGGCGGCATGCGCAGGTAGGCCACACAGTAGCCGTTGAAGAGGCCGTTCACCACGCCGACGGCAAGGCCGAGCGGCACGGCGAGCACCGGCGGCAGCCCGAACTGCACCATCATCCCCGAGGCGAGCGTGCCGGAGAGCGCCACCACCGCGCCGACCGAAAGATCGATGCCGCCGGTGAGGATGGCGGCGGTCATGCCGACCGCGATGATGGCGTTGATCGACGACTGCAGCGCGATGTTCTGCAGGTTGCCCCAGGACAGGAAGTTGTCGGTCGCGGCGATCATGAAGACCGAGATGGCGACGAGGCCTACCAGCGGGAGGAAGGCGGTCGAGCGGCGCAATTGGGTGAAGAGTCCTCCATCGGGCGCTGGCGGTGTCGGGTGGGTGGCAGTTGCGTTCATTTCAGGTGCTCCATGGCGCATTGCTGGAAGACAGGGGCGCTGTTGTTCTTGGCGCTGTTGTTCAGGGCGTGTGCACAGATCACCGGGTACTCCCCTCCGCGAATGTCCCCCGGCCTGCGGCCTCCTCCTTGATTTCGCTGCGGGGAGCACCCGATGCTCTGTGCACCTGGGCACGTCGCTGGTGTACCGCTGATCGACCAGTGCTCTGTCCAACGTTCCCGTCGATGGGGTGCCTTGCGCAGCGAAATAAAGGAGGAGCGCGAAGCGCGGGGGACATTCGCGGAGCAAGGTACCCCGTCGGCGGGAACGCGCCCCGAAGCGGCAGTCATTGCAAACCCCCGGACGAAGTAGCGTGCCGCATGATGTCCCCCGAATTGATGGCGTCGCCTTCGAGCGTGGCCACGATGGACCCGCCCGAGAACACCGCCACGCGGTCGCACATGCCCACGATCTCGGGCAGCTCGCTCGAGATCATGATGATGGACTTGCCCTGTTGCGTGAGCTCGCGCATCAGGCCGTAGATCTCGGCCTTGGCGCCCACGTCGATGCCGCGCGTGGGCTCGTCGAAGATCAGCACCTCGCTCGCGTGGCCGAGCCAGCGCGCGATCACCACCTTCTGCTGGTTGCCGCCCGACAGCGTGGCCACGCGCGTCTCGATGCCCGGCGCCTTCACGCCCACGCGCTTCGAGAGCTCGGCGGCCGATTGCCTTTCCGACTTCTGGCTCACGAGCCCCGCGCGCCTGTAGCGGCCGAGATTGTTCATCGAGATGTTGAAGCGGACCGTGAAGTCGGTGATCAGCCCCTCGACCTTGCGGCTCTCGGGCAACAGGCCAATGCCGTTCGCAAGCGCCTGCGTCGGGTCGTTCAGCCGCACGGGCCGGCCGTTGCGCAGCACCGTCTTGCGGTGCGCGCGGTCGGCGCCCATCATGCCCAGCGCAAGCTCGGTGCGGCCCGAGCCCACCAGCCCCGCAAAGCCGAGGATCTCGCCTTCATGCAGCTCGAAGCTGTTCACCGGCCCGCCCTTGGCGAGCTGGATCTCGGGCACCTCGAGCACCTTGCGCCCGCGCGGTGCGGGCTGCGGCTTGGGCGGAAAGCTGTGCTCGATCCTGCGGCCGACCATCATCTCGACCAGTGCATCCACATCGGTCGCGCCCACCTCCGCATGCCCCGCGTTGGCGCCATCGCGCAGCACGCTGATGCGGTCGCACACCTCGAAGATCTCGTCCAGGTGGTGCGAGATGAAGATCATCGCCACGCCCCGGGCGCGCAGTTCGCGCATGATCCTGAACAGGTGGCCGGCCTCGTTGGGCGTGAGCGTGGCGGTGGGCTCGTCGAGCACCAGCAGCTTCGCGTCGAGCGACAGTGCCTTGCCGATCTCCACGAACTGCTGCTGCGCCACCGAGAGCCGGCAGATCGGCACGCCAAGGTCGATCTGCACGCCCAGCTCGTCGAAGAGCTGCTGCGCCGAACGCTTCATCGCGGCCCTGTCCATCAGCCCGAAGCGGTTCGTCAGGTAGCGGCCCAGAAAGATGTTCTCCACCGCGTTCAGGTACGGCACCAGGCTGAACTCCTGGAAGATGATCCCGATGCCCGCCGCGATCGCGTCGGCATAGCCCGCGAAGCTGCGCTCGCTGCCCTCGATGAAGATGCGCCCCTCGTCGGCCTGGTAGATGCCGCCGAGGATCTTCATCAGCGTCGACTTGCCCGCGCCGTTCTCGCCGAGCAGCGCATGCACCTCGCCCTTGCGGATCGAGAGGTCGATGCCCGAGAGCGCCTTCACGCCCGGAAAGCGTTTGGACACGCCTTCCAGCCGGAGCATCTCTTCTGGTGCAGAGGAGGAGGTCATGGCCGGCGCCGGTTACCAGCTGAAGGTCTTCGCGCCCTCGGCGTCGATCAGCTTCACGTCCACCGGCACCGCGGCCGGCACGTTGGCGCCCCACTTCTTCGCCAGCGCGATGCCGATCGCCAGGCGGATCTGGTCGCGCGGGTACTGCGCGGTGGTGGCGATGAACTTCGAGCCCGGCTTCTGCATCGCCTTGATGGCTTCGGGCGCGCCGTCCACGCTCGCGAGCTTCACGTCCTTGCCGCTGGCCTCGATGGCCGCGAGCGCGCCCATCGAGCCGCCGTCGTTCACGCTGAAGATGCCCTTCAGGTCCTTGTTGGCCTGCAGGATGTTCTCGGTGACCGTGAGCGCGGTGGCGCGCTCCTGCTTGCCGTTCTGCGTGCTCACCACCTTGATGCCGGGGTACTTGGCCAGCGCTTCGCGGCAGCCCTTCACGCGCTCCAGGATCGGCACCACCGGAATGCCGTCGAGGATGGCCACGTCGCCTTTTTCGCCGATGCTCTTGGCCAGGTATTCGCAGGCGAGGCGGCCCGCGTCGGTGTTCTTCGAGCCCACGAAGGAGTCGACCGGGCCCTGCGCGTTGGCATCCACCGCCACCACGATCAGCCCCGCCTTCTTGGCCGAGCGCACGGCCGACTGCACGCCGGTGGAGTCGGTCGGGTTCAGCAGCAGGATGTCGATCTTCTTCTGGATCATGTCCTCCACGTCGCCGATCTGCTTGGCCACGTCGTGCCGCGCATCGGTGGTGACCACGGTCGCGCCGATGCTGGCCGCGGCCTCTTCGAGCGCCTGCTTCATCGTCACGAAGTAGGGGTTGTTGAGTTCCTGGAAGGTCATGCCGATGCGCAGCGGCTGCTTCGGTGCCTGCGCCTGTGCGGCGGAGGTACCGAAGGCCAGGGCGGCGGCGAGGGCGGTGGCTTTGAGGATGTTCTTCATGGTGGCTGTCTCCTGGAGGTTGTCTCTGTTTGAAAAACGCTGGCAAAGGGTCGCCCCGCGCGGCGCCCGTGCGCCACGCCAGAGACGACGTGGGGGGAACTCGGGACGCGCGCTAGGGCGGGCTGGCGGCGCGCGATGCGGCGGCTTGCATGCGATGGAAATTGCGGAACTTGGTCGGCGGCATGCGCTTGTGCAGCAGGAACTGCCGGTTGAAGTTCGACACGTTGTTGAAGCCCACGTCCATGCAGACGTCGAGCACCGGCTTCTCGCTGCTGGTGAGCAGCTCGCAGGCGCGGCTGATGCGCAGCCGGTTCACGTAGCGCACGAACGACTGGCCCGTGTGCTTGCGGAAGGCGCGCGAGAACGCGCTCGGGCTCTGGCCCACCAGCTCGGCCAGCATCGGCTCGCGCAGGTCGTCGCCCAGGTTGGCCGCGATGTGCGCGAGCACGTTGTTGATCGCATGCGACATGAAGGCCTTGGGGTCGGGCTTGAACGCGGGGCTCGCGAGCCGCTGGCGGTCCTGGCTGTCCGCCAGCAGCTCGAGCAGCGAGAGCAGCAGGATCACGCGGCGCAGCCCGCGCGCTTCCAGCAGCGATTCCATCAGCGGCTTGGCGGCGGCGGCGGTCTCGGCCGGGAAGAGCAGGCCCGAACCCGATTCGGCCAGGAGCGGCGCGATGCGCTCGAACTCGGGAAAGCTGGCCGCCATGTTCTTCGCCAGCCCGGCCGGAAACTGGATCACGATGCCGCGCCGCTCCACGCTCTGGCCCGCGGGCACGTCGCTGATCCAGTTGTGCGGCAGGTCGGGACCCATGAGCACGAGGTTGCCGGGCTCGAAGTGGCCGACGTGGTCGCCCACGAAATACACGCCCCGGGTCTCGACGATCAGCTGGATCTCGTACTCGGGGTGGAAATGCCAGCGCACCGTGCGATACGGATAGCCGTGCGCCCAGGCGGTGAACGATTCGTCACCGCGGACTTCGACGATTTCCAGATCGGGTTGCATGGACGGTTGGTTCCTTTTGCTTGTCTCGGAGCGCACTGTACGAATCGCCCCGGGCGCCAACAACCAGAGATGGCGCCCGAAATTGATACTTTTTTGACCTTTGTGCAAGCCTGCCGGCCAGGGCATTGCATCGCAGCAAAGCCCTTTCTCCTCGGGAGAGAGGCCGTGCCGCGCGGCGATTGCTGCACCGCCGCAAGACCGCCGCGCGCCGCATCAAGAATTCATAGGTGTTTTCCCGCCCCGCAAAGGCCGGGCGGCGGCACGGCACACTCTGGCGCCATGACGAACACCTCTTCTCCTCCCCCGGCCGCGGGCCCGCTGGCCGGCCTCAAGGTCGTCGAGCTCGGGCAGCTGATTGCCGGGCCTTTTGCGGCGCGCACGCTGGCCGACTTCGGCGCCGAGGTCATCAAGATCGAGCCGCCGGGCGCGGGCGATCCGCTGCGCACCTGGCGGCTCCTGAAGGACGGCACTTCGGTGTGGTGGCAGGTGCAGTCGCGCAACAAGCGTTCGCTCGCGCTCGACCTGCGCCAGGCCGAGGCGCAGGCCGTGGTGCGCCAGCTGGCCGCCGAGGCCGACGTGCTGGTCGAGAACTTCCGCCCCGGCGCGATGGAAGGCTGGGGCCTCGGACCCGACCAGTTGCTGGCCGCCAACCCCGCGCTCGTGATGCTGCGCATCAGCGGCTACGGCCAGACCGGCCCGTACCGCGACCGGCCGGGCTTCGGCGTGGTGGCCGAGGCCATGGGCGGGCTGCGCCACCTCACGGGCGAGCCCGGCCGCGTGCCGGTGCGCGTGGGCGTGTCCATCGGCGACACGCTGGCCTCGCTGCACGGCGTGATCGGCGTGCTGATGGCGATGCAGCACCGCCATGCCACCGTCAGCGCCGAGTATCCGAAGGGCCGGGGCCAGGTGGTCGACGTGGCGCTCTACGAGGCGGTCTTCAACTGCATGGAGAGCCTGCTGCCCGAGTACAGCGCGTTCGGCGCGGTGCGCGAGGCGGCCGGCAGCGCGCTGCCCGGCATCGCGCCGACCAACGCCTACCGCTGCGCCGACGGCGGCTACGCCATCGTCGCGGGCAACGGCGACAGCATCTTCCGCCGGCTGATGGCGTGCATCGGCCGGCCCGACCTCGCGGCCGATCCGTCATTGGCTGGCAACACGGGCCGGGTGGCGCAGGTGGAAATGCTCGACGCCGCCATCGGCGAGTGGACGGCAGCGCGCACGGTGGACGAGGTGCTGGCCGCGCTCGATGCGGCGCAGGTGCCGGCCGGCCGCATCTACACCATTGCCGACATCGCGGCCGACCCGCACTACGCCGCGCGCGGCATGCTGCAGCAGGTGCACATGCCGGACGGCAGCACGCTCGCGGTGCCCGGCTTCGTGCCCAAGCTCTCGCTCACGCCGGCCAGCCACCGGCGCAGCGCGCCCGCGCTGGGCGCGGACACCGATGCGGTCCTGAAGGAGATCGGCCTGAACGCCGAGCAGATCGCCGCGCTGCATGCGCGCGGGATCGTCGGCTGAGCGCTGCGGCTCAGGCGCGCAGCGATTCGATCAGGTCGATGTACTTCTGCTTCGCCTCGTCGGCGCCCAGGCCCTTTTGCGCGGTCCAGGCGTCCCACTTGGCACGCGCGACGATGTCGCTGAAGCTCGGCTTCTTGGCCGTGTTGTCGCCTTCGGTGGCCTGCTTGAAGAGGCCGTAGATCTTGAGCAGCGTGGGGTTGTCGGGGCGTTCCGGCAGCAGCTTGGAGTTGGCCTGGGCGGCTTCGAAGAGGGCGTTGAGATCAGACATGGCGGTCGGATTGAAAAGCGGGAAACCCGCATCTTAAAGTGCGCGGTACCCGCGGGTACCAAGGCGCGGCTCAGTCCGACAGCCCGGCCCGCGCCAGTTCCACGTCGAGCCGTTCCTTGGCATCCGCCGGCTTCAGCGCGGCGGCCTTCTCGTAGAGCTGCGTGGCCTCGCCCAGGCGCGCGTCGCCGTGCAGCATGAGCAATGCGCGGCCGTATTCCATGAGCGCGCTGGGCGAATGGGGGTGCAGCTCGAGGCCGCGCTCGAACAGCTCGACCGACATTTCGGCGCGCACGCCGTAGGTCATGCGGCCGACCAGCGCGCCCACCTTGTCGATCACCTCGGCGTGGAAGGCGGCCAGCGCGATGTGCGCATCGGCATGCTGCGGCTGCAGCTCGATCACGCGCTCCAGCGCCCCCTTGAGCTTGCTGCCGAGGCCCTGCGCCAGCGCGCGCGCCACGCTGATGCCCTGGCTGTAGCGCCCGAGCGCATAGGCCTGCCAGTAGAGCGCGTGGCAGTTGTCGGGCTCGGCGCCGACTTGCGCGGCGGCGCGTTCGATGACCTGGCGGAACATCGAAAGCCGCACCGATTCGCGCGGCTCCAGGTAGTTGGCATAGACGGCGGTGGCCTGGTTGGCCAGCACCAGGCCCTCCGGCCCATGTGCCAGGCCGAGGGCGGCGGCGCGCTCGAACTCGCCGTTGTGATAGAGCGCCCAGCCATCGGCCAGCGGATGCCCGCTTGGCGGCGGCGGCAGCGCGTGGCCCGCGTGCAGCCGCGGCCAGTGCGGCAGCAGGCTGTGCGCGTCGTAGCGCGGCAGGTCGGCGTAGGGCAGCGGTGTCCAGGATTGCGCAGCAGCCGCCGCGGCAACCGGGCTGGCGGACATCAGCGAGAGCGGCTTGAAATCTGGATGGGACATGGCGTTAGCGGGCCTCGGCTGCCAAATCGGCGCTGGCCTGCGCAGGCCGCGCGCTTGCGGAATCATCGCCGCTGTAGGCGTTGCTCAGTGTCAGCAAATGCCGCCGCTGCTCGCCTCCGAGATACGGCGCGAGCAGGTGCAGCGTGTGCTGGCCGCCGCGCATCAGCGCGCCCTGGGCATGCGCGGGTTCGAGCGCCTCGCGCGGATTGCGCACGTACTCGTAGCTGAGCCAGTAGGTCAGCACCACCACCATGCTCTGGGCGAGGGTGTCGACCTCGTGCACGTCGATGTCCAGGTGCCCGGCCCGGCTCAGCCCGGCGATCAGCATGCGGATCGCGCGGGTCTTGTTCTTGAGCACCAGCTGGAACTGCGTTTCCAGGTGCCGGTTCTTGCTCAGCAGGTCGTTCAGGTCGCGGTAGAGGAAGCGGTAGCGCCAGATCAGTTCGAACAGGCTGTGCATGAAGAACCAGGCGTCTTCCACATCGTGCACGCCTTCGCTGGCATGCAGCAGCTCGTTGAGCTCGGCCTCGTAGCCTTCGTAGAGCTTGTTGATCAGCTCTTCCTTGGCGGGGTAGTGGTAGTAGAGGTTGCCGGGGCTGATGTTGAGCTCGCCCGCCACCAGCGTGGTGGAGACGTTCGGCTCGCCGAAGCGGTTGAACAGCTCGAGTGCGGCTTCGAGGATGCGTTGCGCTGTGCGGCGTGGCGCCTTCTTGGCCATGTCAGTCCCCGTTTTTTATCTCTTGGGGACACTCTAGCCTATGTGCACTGCACCATGAATGCGCCAGCGCAATGTTTTGCGGCGGCGCGTGTTGTGCACCGCCGCAAAAACGGGGCTCCAGGAGGCGTTCAGCCGGGCTTGCTGCTGCTGCCGCGCCGCACGGCCTTCTTGGCGGCGGTGGCAGGTGCTGCGCTACGGCCTGCGGTCTTGCGGCTCGCGCTGCGCGCCGGGGCGGCGCCCTTGCCCGGGCGGCGCTGCAGCTCGGCCTCGAGCGCGGCCACGCGGGCCTGCAGCGCGGCGTGCTCGGCGGCCGAGGGCACGCCCAGCTTTTCGAGCGCACGCGCCACGCGCTCTTCGAAGATGTTCTCGAGCTTGCCCCATTGGCCCGCGGCCTTGGTGCCGAACTCGTTCGCAAAGCCGGCCATGCGCGTCTGCGCCTGCGCAAGGGTTTCCTCGGCAGCCTGCTGGGTCTTCTTCTGCAGGCCGGCGCCGTCCTTCACCAGCGCCTCGAAGGCCTTGCTGCCTTCCTGCTGCATCTTGGCGAAGGCGCCAAGCCCGGCCAGCCAGATCTGCTGGGCCGAGTCCTTGATGCGGTCGGAGCCCTTGTTGCCGTCGTCGTCCTGGGTAGCCATGGTGCGAAATGTTCCTGTGAAACCAACGAGCGACTCTAGCCGCTCGGCCCGCTCGTTTTTAGAGCTTTGTATCTATGGCCACGGGCTAGACCGTGGCTCCCGCGGCGCGGCTGGCGTCCAAATGGGTTTTCGCCCGTTCGGCCAGCGCCATTTCGCCCGGCGTGCCCGGCACGAAGGGCTGCACCGGCAGCGGCCGGCCGTGCGAGTCGACCGAGACGAAGACGATCAGGCATTCGGTGGTCTTGTCCATGGTGCCGCCCTTCATGTCGCCGCTGCGCACCTCGACCGAGATGTTCATGCTGGTGGTGCCGGTGTAGGCCAGCCGGGCCTCGACCTCGACCAGGTCGCCGATCATGATCGGGTGGTGGAAGCGGATGCTGCCGATGAACGCCGTCACGCAGTAGCGCTTGGCCCAGCTGGTCGCGCAGGCGTAGCCGGCCTCGTCGATCCATTTCATGACGGTGCCGCCGTGGACCTTTCCGCCGAAGTTGACGGTGCTGGGCTCGGCCAGGAATCGAAGGGTGATGGAGGACATGCGCCGCCTTTTTGTGTGGGCCGTGGATGGGGTTCCGATTATGCGAGCGAGCGCCCACCGCGCCGCGCGCCGCCGGTCGGCGGGGCACGCACGCTCAGCCGCCGCCGCCGAACAGCTCCGCCAGCGTGCGCCGCAGCCAGGCATTGCCGGCGTCCGCATGGAAGCGCTCGTGCCAGTGCTGCTTGACGGCATAGGCCGGCAGCTCGAAGGGCGGCTCCAGCAGCTTCACCGGCTCCTGCGTGGCCAGCACCTTGCCGAGGATGCTGGGCACGATCACGATCAGCTCGGTGTGCGCCACGATGCGCGCCACGCTCAGGAAGCTCGACAGGCTGGCCACCACGTTGCGCCGGAGCCCCAGCCGCGCGATGGTCTTGTCGACGATGGCGTGGCCGGTGCCCGACGAGGCCACCACCGCATGCGCCTCGCTCTCGAAGCGCTTGCGCGTGAGCCGCTCGCCGATGCGCGGATGGTTGCGTGCGGCCAGGCAGACGAAGTTCTGCATGAACAGCGTCTGCTGGTAGAAGCCCGCGTCCAGCTGCGGCATGAAGCCCACCGCCAGGTCCACCGCGCCGTCCTCGAGCCGGCGTCCGCTCTCGGTGGAGATGATCTCGGTCTCGATGCGCACCCCCGGTGCGGTGCGCCGCAGGTGGTCGAGCAGGCCGGGCAGCAGCACCACCTCGCTGATGTCGGTCATGCAGATGCGGAAGCTGCGCGCCGCGCTGGCAGGCTCGAAGCTCGCGCGTCCGCCCTTGGCCCGGTTCAGCCGGTCGAGGATGTCGAGCACCAGCGGCTGGATCTGCCGCGCATAGGGCGTGGGCTCCATGCCGCGCGAGGTGCGCACGAACAGCTTGTCGCCGAAATGCGTGCGCAGCCGCGCCAGCGCGGTGCTGGCCGCCGACTGCGAAAGGCCGAGCCGCTCGGCCGCGCTCGACACGTTGGCCGTCTTGTAGACCTCGTCGAACACCAGCAGCCATTCGAGATCGAGCTGGGCCATGGAACATCTCCTTTGCAGCGACCACTATCAAGAAACAAGATCGGGCCTATCGCCACGGCCCCATTGCGCCAATAGTAGTACCGGCGGAAGATCAGCGTTCCCCCGGAGACAACCGCCGCACGACGGCCGGAACTGCTGCTGCCCATGAACCCCACCGCCCAGAAATCCGCCGCCCCGGCGCCCGCCAATGCCGCGGAGCGCCGCAACTACTACGAGCGCATCCGCCCGCTGCACCTCACGCCGCTGTGGGAGTCGCTGCATGCGCTGGTGCCGCGCGAGCCCGCCACGCCCTGCGTGCCGGCGCTCTGGCGCTACGACGAGATCCGCCCGCTGCTGATGGAATCGGCCGCGCTCATCACCGCCGAGGAAGCGGTGCGCCGCGTGCTCGTGCTCGAGAACCCGGCGCTGCCCGGCAACTCGTCGATCACGCAGTCGATCTATGCGGGCCTGCAGCTCATCATGCCGGGCGAGGTCGCGCCCTCGCACCGCCACGTGCAGTCGGCGCTGCGCTTCATCGTCGACGGCAAGGGCGCCTACACCACGGTGGGCGGCGAGCGCACCACCATGTACCCGGGCGACTTCATCATCACGCCGTCCTGGGCCTGGCACGACCACGGCAACGAGGGCGTCGGCGGCACCGTGGAGCCGGTGGTCTGGCTCGACGGGCTCGACATTCCGATGCTGCGCTTCTTCGACGCCGGCTTTGCCGAGAACGACGACGCCAAGGTGCAGCACGTGGCGCGCCCCGAGGGCAACAGCCTCGCGCGTTTCGGCCACAACATGGTGCCGGTGCGCCACGACCACGCATCGCCCACCTCGCCGATCTTCAACTACCCCTATGCCCGCAGCCGCGAGGCGCTGGCCCTGCTGCAGAAGCAGGAAGCGCCCGACGCCTGGCTGGGCCACAAGCTGCGCTACATCAACCCGCTGACGGGCGGCGCGCCGATGCCCACCATCGGCACCCAGCTGCAGCTGCTGCCCCGGGGCTTCGCGGGCAAGGCGCACCGCGCCACCGACGGCACCGTCTACAGCGTGGTCGAAGGCCGCGGCATCGCCGAGATCGCGGGCCGGCGCTTCGAGTTCGGCCCGCGCGACACCTTCGTGGTGCCTTCGTGGGCGCCGCTGCGCCTTTCGGCGCCCGGCGAGGACGTGGTGCTCTTCAGCTTTTCGGACCGTCCCGTGCAGCAGGCCATGGGCGTCCTGCGCGAAGCCTTTCTCGAAGAAGACGCCTGAAAACCGTCCGCATTTTTTCTTTCTTTCTTTCTTCTCTTGTTGTCTTGACCCTGTGCCGCCGCGCGCGGCAGGAGCCCACATGTCCTTCGCCTTCACGCCTCCTTCCATCGTCGGCCTGCCCATCGTGGGTTCGAGCGAGCTGTTCCCGGTGCGCCGGGTCTACTGCGTGGGCCGCAACTACGCGGCGCATGCGCGCGAGATGGGCTTCGACCCCGACCGCGAACCGCCGTTCTTCTTCTGCAAGCCCAACGACGACGCCTCGGTGGTGCCAGTGGCCGAAGGCGAGACCGGCGCCATTCCGTATCCGCCGCTCACGAGCAACTACCACTACGAAGCCGAGCTGGTCGTGGCCATCGGCAAGGGCGGCAAGGACATTGCGGTGGAGCAGGCGGCCAGCCACATCCACAGCTACGCCGTGGGCCTGGACATGACGCGGCGCGACCTGCAGATGAAGATGCGCGAAGCCGGCCGGCCGTGGGAAATCGGCAAGGCCTTCGACTTCTCGGCGCCCATCGCGCCGCTGCGCACGCTGGCCGAGGTGGGCGAGATCAACGCCGGCGCCATCAGGCTCGAGGTCGACGGCCAGGTGCGCCAGAACAGCGACATCACGCACC
Source organism: Variovorax sp. 01N425 (assembly GCF_056399465.1). Taxonomy (NCBI): domain Bacteria; kingdom Pseudomonadati; phylum Pseudomonadota; class Betaproteobacteria; order Burkholderiales; family Comamonadaceae; genus Variovorax; species Variovorax sp. 01N425. The sequence goes on from NZ_JBFTRJ010000023.1 coordinate 39,640, forward strand.
TGATCTGGTCGGTCAACGAAGTGATCGCCAATCTCTCGACGCTCTTCGCGCTGCAGCCCGGCGACCTGATCTTCACGGGCACGCCCGAAGGCGTGGGCGCGGTAAAGCCTGGGCAGACGCTCAAGGTGAGCATCGACAAGCTGCCTTCGCTCACCGTGCGCATCGACTGAGCAGGCGCAGCGCAGAGGCCCCGCGATGAGCACATCTCTCCCGAAGAATCCCCCCACCGTGCTGCTTGTCGGCGGCGGCATCGGCGGCATGGCGGCCGCGCTGGCGCTTGCGCGGCTCGGCGTTTCCATCGACCTGCTCGAGCAGAGCGCCACCATCGGCGAGATCGGTGCCGGCCTGCAGCTCGGCCCCAACGCCTTCGCGGCGCTCGATGCGCTCGGCGTGGGCGAGGCGGTGCGCCGCAACTCGGTCTTCACCGACCGGCTCGTGATGATGGACGCGGTCGACTGCGGCGAGGTGGCCTCGGTGCCCGTGGGCGAAGCCTTCCGCGCGCGCTTCAGGAACCCCTATGCGGTGAGCCACCGCGCCGACCTGCACGGCGCCATCCACGAGGCCGTGAAGCAGCATCCGCTGATCCGCTTCCACACGTCGGCGCAGGTCGAGTCCATCGACATCGGCACGGGCAAGTCGCAGGGCGTGGTCGCCACCACGCGCGACGGCCGGCGCTTCAAGGCCGATGCGATCGTGGGCTGCGACGGCGTCAAGTCCGTGGTGCGCGCCAGGCTGGTCGGCGACGAGGCGCGCGTTTCGGGCCACGTGGTGTACCGCGCGGTGGTGCCGGTGGCCGACATGCCGGCCGACCTGCGCTGGAATGCGCCCGTGGTCTGGGCCGGCCCCAACTGCCACCTGGTGCACTATCCGCTGCGCCATGGCGAGCAATACAACCTGGTCGTCACCTTCCACAGCCGCGAGCAGGAGGAGTGGGGCGTTTCCGAGGGCAGCAAGGAAGAAGTGCTGTCCTACTTCGAGGGCGTGCATGCGCGCCCTCGCCAGCTGCTCGACCGGCCCAGCTCGTGGCGGCGCTGGAGCACGGCCGACCGCGATCCGGTGGCGCGCTGGAGCGACGGCCCGGCCACGCTGCTGGGCGATGCCGCGCATCCGATGATGCAGTACCTCGCGCAGGGCGCCTGCATGGCGCTGGAGGACGCCGTCACGCTGGGCGCCGCGGTGCAGGCCTGCGATTTCGACATGCCGGCCGCCTTCAAGCTCTACGAGGCCGCGCGCATTCCACGCACCGCCCGCGTGGTGCTGTCGGTGCGCGAGATGGGCCGGCTCTATCACGCCAAGGGCGTGGAGCGGCTGGTGCGCAACAGCCTCTGGGTGGGCCGCACGCCCGAACGCTTCTACGATGCGGTCGAGTGGCTCTATGCCTGGCGGCCCGAGCATTGCCTGGACGACGCGCCGCAGCCGCTGCTGCGCTCCGCCGCGGTGCCCGGCGCCGAGGCGGCGGCCGTGCTTTCGCCGCACTGAGCGGACGGGTTTCTTTCATCATCACTATTCGAGGCCGCAGGCCCAGGAGACAACATGACTTTTTCACCACGCGCATTGCGGGCGGGCATCCTGGCCCTGGCGTCGCTGGCCTGCGCCACCGGCGCGCTGGCGCAGGCCGGCGACTATCCGAACAAGCCGGTCACGCTGGTCACGCCCTTCGCGGCCGGCAGCGGGCCCGATGCGGTGCTGCGGCTGGTCTCCGACAAGCTCTCGCGCCTCTGGAACCAGCGCGTGCTGATCGACAACCGGCCGGGCGGCGGCGGCTTCATCGCGATCGACCAGGCGCGGCGCGCGGCGCCCGACGGCTACACGCTGCTGCAGCTCGACAGCGAGCACATCGCGGCGCTGCCGCACCTGTACAAGTCGCGCAACTTCGTGACGCTGCAGCACTTCGATCCCGTGGCCTCGCTGTTCCGCACGCCCTTCTTCGTGGCGGTGTCGAGCGAGTCGAAGTGGAAGAACATGGGCGACCTGATCGCGGCCGCCAAGGCCAACCCCGACGCCATCGTCTACGGCTCCTGGGGCGTGGGCAGCCCGGGCCACCTGGGCGCGCAGCAGCTGGAGGCGCTCACCGGCATCCGCATGCGGCATGCGCCGTTCCGCGAGGTGTCGCAGCTGTTCTCCAACGTGGGCACGGGCGAAGTGCCGTGGAGCTTTGCCAGCATTCCGTCGAGCCAGGGCATCTACAAGGCCGGCAAGCTGCGCTACCTGGCCATTGCCGCGCCCAAGCGTATTCCGCAGATGCCCGACGTGCCGACCATGGCCGAGGCCGGCGGGCCGGCCTCGCTGGAGGTCAACTCCTTTGTCTCGCTGCTCGCGCCCAAGGGCGTGCCGGCGGCGGTCAAGGCCAGGATCAACGCCGACGTGGCCAAGGTCATTGCCGACCCCGAGATCCGCGCGCGCTTCGACACCTTCGCCTTCGAGCCGCTGGCCTGGTCGCCCGAGGAGATCGAGCGCAACGCCGAGGCCAAGTCCAAGGTCTATGGCGAGCTGGTGCGCCGCGGCAACATCAGCCTCGACTAGCGGCCCTCATTACCATTACGTTTTTTCACATTTCCTTTTCACTTTCCATGCACGCCACCAAGAGAGCCCTCCTGATCGCCTGCGGCCTGGCCGCCGCCGCCGCGCTGCCGCTCGCGGCCAGCGCACAGAGCAATGCCTGGCCGACCAAGCCCATCCGCCTGCTCGTGGGTTTTCCGGGCGGCTCCACGCCCGACATCGCCGCCCGCACCATCGCCGAGCCGCTCGCCAAGGCGCTCGGCCAGCCCGTGGTGGTGGACAACAAGCCCGGCGCCTCGGGCAACATTGCCGCCGACATGGTGGCCAAGGCCACCGACGACCACACGCTGGGCATCGTGATCAACGGCAATCTCACCTCGTCGAAGATGCTGTATCCGCGGCTGCCCTACGACCCGGCGAAAGACTTCACCTACCTCTCGCTGATTGCCACGGCCCCGCTGGTGCTGGTGGCGCAGAACAACCTGCCCTCGGGCACCGCCTTCTTCGACGCGGCGCGCAAGGGTGGCGACAAGTGGAACTACGGCTCGGTGGGCGTGGGCTCGGTCGGGCACCTGGGCATGGAACTGCTCAAGAGCCGCGTGGCCGGCTTCAACCCCGAGCACGTGCCCTACCAGGGCAACCCGCAGGTCGTGACCGCGATGCTCGGCGACCAGGTGCAGATGGGCCTCATCCCGCCGGGCGTGGCCATGCCGCAGGTGCGCGCCGGCAAGCTCAAGGCGATCGGCCTCACGGGCGGCCGCAGCGCGCTGGTGCCCGAGCTGCCGCCGCTGGCCGACGCCGGCGTGCGCGACTTCAACCTCGAGGTGTGGGTGGCGCTGCTCGGCCCGGCCAACCTCTCGAAGACCGCGCAGGCGCGCATCAGCCGCGAGATCGAGGTCATCATGAAGCAGCCCGAAGTGCGCCAGAAGCTCTTCGACCAGGGCTGGCAGGCGGTGGGCACCTCGCCCGACGGCATGCGCCTGCGCGTGAAGGAAGAGGCGGCGATCATGACGCGCATCATCTCGGCCCGCGGCATCAAGATCCAGTGATGGCCGCCGTCCCACACAAGACCCTGAGCGAACCGGCGCGCGAGCTGCCGGTGTTCGGCGAATACGACGTGGTGGTGGTCGGTGGCGGCCCCGCCGGCATTGCCGCCGCCGTGAGCGCAGCGCGCCGTGGCGCGAACACGCTGCTGGTGGAGCGCTACGGCTTCCTCGGCGGCATGGGCACCGCGGGCGGCGTGACCAACTTCGCGGGCCTCTACGGCAAGCGCAACGGCGAGATGACGCTGCTGGTGCGCGGCGTGGCCGACGACCTGCTCGCGCGCATCGATGCGCTGGGCGGCCTCAACACCCCGCAGGACGGCATGCAGGGCCGCATCCGCGTGCGCTCCTACGACACCTCGGCCTACAAGATCGCGGCCGACCAGCTGTTGCTCGATGCTGGCGTGAACCTGCTGTTCCACGCCTGGGCCGCCGCGGTGGTGCGCGAGGGCGACCGCATCGCGGCGCTGGTGGTCGAGACCAAGTCGGGCCGGCAGGCGATCCGCGCCAACGCTTTCGTCGATGCCAGCGGCGACGCCGATGTGGCGGCCTTTGCAGGCGTGCCCTTCGAAGTGGGCGACGGCCACGGCAGCGGCCTGTTCCCGACCACCATGTTCCGCGTCGGCCAGGTCGATGCGCAGCCCGCGCTCGCGGCCGTCGGCGAATTCAAGGCCATCAACGATCTGATGGCGCGCGTGCAGGCGCAGAAGCCGGGCGCGTACAGGTTTCCGCGCGAAGGCGCGATCCTGCGGCCCAACATCGACCCGCGCGAATGGCGCGCCAACGTCACGCAGATCCGCAACGCGGCCGGCCGCGCGATGAACGGCGTCGATGCGCGCGAACTCACCGAAGGCGAGCTCGAAGGCCGGCGCCAGATCGCCGAGTACTTCAGGTTCATGAAGGCCGAGGTGCCGGGCTTCGCGCACTCGGCCATCGTCGAGATCGCGCCGCAGGTCGGCATCCGCGAAACGCGCCGCATCGAGGGCCTCTACGCGCTCACGGGCGAGGACATCCTGTCGTCGGCCAGCTTCGACGACAGCATCGGCATCAACGCCTGGCCCATGGAGATGCATGCCGACGGCCGCATCGAATGGGCCTTTCCGCGGGACGAGAGCCGCACCTACAACCAGCTGCCCTGGCGCATGCTGGTGCCGCGCACCGTCGACAACCTGCTGGTGGCCGGCCGCTGCGCCGCCATGACGCACGAAGGCCAGTCGGCCGCGCGCGCGAGCGGTGGCTGCTTCGTGATGGGGCAGGCGGCAGGCACCGCCGCGGCTTCGCTGGGTGCCAGCGCGAAGTTCGCCGAGGTCGACGTGCCGGCGCTCCAGAAGAAGCTGGCCGCCGACGGCGTCGATCTCGACCGCTGAGCCGCCGGCGAAGCACTGACCGCCCCGCGACAGCCCGCGGGCGCGGCCTTTGCTATGGTCTGGGGTTGCTTCCTTCGCATTGACGCTCTTCCTCCGATGACCACCGATCCCGCCACCGCCGCCCGCCTTGTCGCCGAACTCGTCGCGCTCATGCAGCTCGAGCCGCTCGGAGGCGACAAATTCCTGGCCCAGAGCGAAGACATCGGCACGCCCGCCGTGTTCGGCGGCCAGGTGCTCGGCCAGTCGCTCGCGGCCGCGAGCCTCACGGTGGGCGCCGACCGGCCGGTGCATTCGATGCACGCCTACTTTCTGCTGCCGGGCGAGCATGCGCCCATCGAATACAGCGTGGACCGCGTGCGCGACGGCCGCAGCTTCACCACGCGGCACGTGGTGGCGCGCCAGCAGGAGCGCATCATCTTCGAGATGTCGGCCTCGTTCCAGACGGTGGACGACGGCGTCGAGCACCAGTTCGCCATGCCCGCAGTGGAGGGCCCCGAGGGCCTCGCGAGCGAACTCGACCAGCGCCTCGCGCTCGGCGAGCGGCTGCCCGAACGCTGGCGCATCAAGGGCCTGGAGCCGCACGGCATCGAATACCGCGGTGTCGAGGCCGACGACCTGCTGGCGCCGGCGGTGCGCTCGTCCGAAAGCGCGATCTGGATGCGCGCCATCGCGCCGCTGCCCGACGACCCGGTGGTGCACCGCGCGCTGCTGGCCTACGCCTCCGACCACGGCCTGCTGCGCGCCGCGATGCTGCCGCACGGCCTGAGCTTCATGAGCGGCCAGGTGCGCCCCGCGAGCCTCGACCACGCGATGTGGTTCCACCGCGATTTCCGCATGGACGACTGGCTGCTCTACGTGCTCGATTCGCCAAGCGCCAGCGGCGCGCGCGGCCTGTGCCGCGGCAGCCTGTTCACGCGCGACGGGCGGTTGGTGGCTTCTACGGCGCAAGAGGGAATGCTGCGGGTCAAGCGCTGAGGAAGTATTCGATGCTGCTGTTCAGGGCGGCGCTCCCGCCGACGGGGTACCTTGCTCCGCGAATGTCCCCCGGCCTTCGGCCTCCTCCTTTATTTCGCTGCGCAAGGCACCCCATCAGCGGGAGCGTGATCAGAGCACTAGTTGATCAGCGATACACCAGCGGCGTGCCCAGGTGCACAGAGCATCGGGTGCTCCCCGCAGCGAAATAAAGGAGGAGGCCGCAGGCCGGGGGACATTCGCGGAGGGGAGTACCCGGTGATCTGTGCACGCGCCCTGAACAACGGCGCCCGAGCCCAGCCCGTGCAAGCCCTCCGAATCCTTGGCTAAATGCGGGTCTCGCATGAAATGAACCAAGGACCCACATGTCTTCCGAAGCACAGAAAAAAGTAGCCATCGTCACCGCCGGTGGCAGCGGCATGGGAGCGGCTGCGGCGCGCAAGCTCGCGGATGACGGTTTTCGCGTCGCCATCCTCTCGTCATCGGGCAAGGGCGAGGCGCTCGCCGCCGAGCTTGGCGGCATCGGCGTGACCGGCTCCAACCAATCGAACGACGACATCAAACGGCTGGTCGACAAGGTGACCGACACATGGGGCCGCGTCGACGTGCTCGTCAACAGCGCGGGCCATGGTCCGCGCGCGCCGATCCTCGACATCAGCGACGAAGACTGGCACCGCGGCATGGACGTCTACCTGCTGAGCGCGGTGCGCCCCGCGCGGCTCGTGGCACCGCTCATGGTCAAGCAGGGCGGCGGCTCGATCATCAACATCTCCACCTTCGCCGCCTTCGAGCCCGACCCCGTGTTCCCGACCTCGGGCGTGTTCCGCGCCGGCCTCGCGGCCTTCACCAAGCTCTTCGCCGACAAATACGCCGCGCAGAACGTGCGCATGAACAACGTGCTGCCCGGCTTCATCGACAGCCTGCCCGAGAAGGCCGAGTTCCGCTCGCGCATTCCGATGGGCCGCTACGGCAAGAGCAGCGAGATCGCGGCCGTGATCGGCTTTCTCGCATCCGAAGGCGCGGGCTACATCACGGGGCAGAACCTGCGCGTGGACGGCGGCATCACGCGCTCCGTGTAGTGTGGAGCGCTTAGGTAACTTTCCTCAGAAACTGGAAAGGCTCCCATGAACATTCCCGACCTGGCGCAGGAGAACATGCGCCGCACCATCGAGTCCTACGAAGCGTCCGCCTGCGAATACAACGCGATCGTGGCGGGCCACCGGCCGGTCGAAATCGAGGATGCGCTGCGCCGGATGATGCAGCTCGTGCCGGCCGGTGGCAGCGTGCTCGAGATCGGTTCCGGAACGGGGCAGGACGCCGACTTCGTCGAGGCCCTGGGCGGGACCGTGAGGCGCACCGATGCGGTCCAGGCCTTTCTCGACCTGCAGGCGGAGCGCGGCAAGAAGGGCGAGCTGCTCAACGTCGTCACGGATGCGCTGGGCGGGCCCTACAGCGCGATCGTCGCGTTGTGCGTGCTGATCCATGTCGACCGCGCGCAGATCGCGCCGGTCCTGCGCAAGGTGTTCGATGCGCTCGCGCCCGGCGGGGTCTTCCTGGCGGCGATGCGCATCGGCGAAGGCGAAACCAATGGCGACTACCAGACCGTCTACTGGGCGAAGGACCGCTTCGCCGAGCAGCTCGAGGCGGCGGGCCTGCGCATGCAGTGGGAGAGCCAGTGGATCGGCCGCGGCAACGTGGCGTGGGCCAACTTCCTGGCGCTCCGACCGCTGTAGCGAACCGGGATCTACACGCCCAGGTAGCGCGTCCAGAGCGAGCGGTCGGCGTCGAGCGCGGCCGAATCGCCCTGCCACACCACGCGTCCGCGTTCCAGGATCACGTGGCGGTCGGCCAGCGGCAGCAGGCGCTGCACGTACTTGTCGACCACCAGGATCGCCTCGCCCTCGGCCTTGAGCGTGGCGATGCAATGCCAGATCTCCTCGCGGATCACCGGGGCCAGGCCCTCGGTGGCCTCGTCGAGGATCAGCAAGCGCGGATGCGTCGACAGCGCACGCGCAATCGCCAGCATCTGCTGCTCGCCGCCCGAGAGCTGGTTGCCCGCGTTGGCCTTGCGTTCCGCGAGGCGCGGGAACAGGCCGTAGAGCGCCTCGACCGTCCAGCGCGGCGCGCTGCCGGGGCGCGGCCGTGCGAAGGCGCGCAGGTGCTCGTCGACGCTGAGATTCGGAAACACATGGCGGCCCTCGGGCACGATGGCCACGCCGCGCCGTGCAATGGCGTCGGGCCTCATTGTCTTGTGTGGGCCGCCGATCGCATCGCCGCTGAAATGCACGCTGCCGCGCATCGGTGCCAGCGTGCCGGTCAGCACCTTCAGCAGCGTGCTCTTGCCCATGCCGTTGCGGCCCAGCAGCGCGAGCACTTCGCCCGCGCCAATACGCAGGTCGATGCCGAACAGCACCTGGCTTGCGCCGTAGCCGGCCTCGACGGATTTCGCGTCGAGCAATGTGGTGGCTGCGTTCATGCGTGTCCTTCCGCTTCCGTACCGAGGTACACCGCCTGCACATCGGGATGCCCGCGCACTTCGTCGGCCGTGCCGCTCATCAGCACGCGCCCCTGCACCAGCACCGTGAGCCGGTCGGCCAGGCGGAACACCGCGTCCATGTCGTGCTCGATCAGGAGGATCGCCATCGATTCGCGCAGCGACTCGATCAGCTCCACCATGCGCGCCGATTCGTCGGGGCCCATGCCGGCCATCGGCTCGTCGAGCAGCAGCAGCTTGGGTTCGGCCGCAAGCGCCAGCGCCACGTCGAGCGCGCGCTGTGCGCCGTGCGGCAGGGTGCCCGCGATGCGGTGGCGTTCGCTGCCGAGGCCCACGCGGTCGGCCAGCGCCACGGCGCGTTCCACCAGGCCGCGTTCCGTCGCGCGCGGCGACATGAAGCGCAGGCTGCTGCCCGCATGGGCCTGCGCCGCGAGCATGAGGTTGTTGTGCACGGTTTCCTTGGCGAAGACGCGCGTCACCTGGAAGCAGCGCGACATGCCGGCCGCCACGCGCTGGTGGTCCTTGAAGCCGGTGATGTCCTTCTCGTCGAGCAGGATGCGCCCGGCGTCGGCCTTGAGCAGCCCGGTGATCAGGTTCACGAGCGTGGTCTTGCCCGCGCCGTTCGGCCCGATCAGCGCATGCACTTCGCCGCGCTCCACGGTGAGGTTCACATGGTCGGTTGCGAGCAAGCCGCCGAAGCGCTTGACCAACCCTTCGATTCTGAAAAGGCTCATGTCTTGCTCCCTCGCCCCTCTGGGGAGAGGGCCGGGGTGAGGGGCAAGCGGCGCTTGTACAAAGCTGCGAGCCCTTTAGGCGCCCACAACGCAACAGCAATCAACAACAGCCCCAGCGGCATGTGCCAATGCTCCGTGTGCTGCTTCAACGCTTCCTCGAGCACCAGCCAGACCACGGCACCCACCGGCCCGCCCCAGCTGCGTCCCAGTCCACCGATCACCACCATCACCAGCAGCGTGGCCGACTGCGTCCAGTGCATCGTCGCCGGGCTCACGAAGCCATTGCCGCCCGCGAGCAGCGCGCCCGCCAGCCCCGCGATGGCGCCGGCGATCGCAAAGGCCACGAGCTGCAGCTTGAACACCGGGTAGCCCAGTGCCCGCATGCGCGTCTCGTTGTCGCGGATGCCCATCAGCGCATGGCCGAAGCGCGATTGCGTCGCGCGGTGCAGCCACCAGAGCGCGAGCGCCACGATGGCCAGCACGACCCAGTAGAAGTTCGATTCGTTGCCGAGGTCAAGGCCTGGCAGCAGCGTGGGCCGGCTCATCAGCGTGTAGCCGTCGTCGCCGCCATAGCGGCGCAGCGACACCACCACGAAGTACAGCATCTGCGCAAAGGCCAGCGTGGTCATGATGAAGTAGACGCCGCGCGTGCGCAGCGCCACCGTGCCGATCAGCGCCGCGACGAGGCCGGCCACCAGCGCGGCCAGCGGCCACATCACCCATGCGGACACCACGCCCGCATCGCTGAGCGCCACCACCGTGTAGGCGCCCATGCCGATGAAGCCCGCATGCCCGAGCGCCACCATGCCGCCGAAGCCCAGGATGAAGTTGAGGCTGGCAGCCGCCAGCGCCACCACGAGCACGCGCCGCACGAAGCCGATGTAGAACTCGAGCCCGAACAGCGGCGCGACCAGCGGAAAGGCCGCGAGCAGCAGGAGGAGGAGCAGCCCGAGGCCGAGAGAGCGTGAGGACAACTTCATGACCGGGCGGAGAAAAGGCCGGAGGGCCGGAAGATCAAAACGACGACCATCAGCGCGTACATCGCGACTTCGGCGAACAGCGGGCCCAAGTCGGCGGCCGTGGCCGGCGGCAGCGTGGCGCGCAGCAGCATCGGCACGAAAGCGCGTCCGACCGTGTCGACCACGCCCACCATCAGTGCGGCCACGAAGGCGCCGCGCACCGAACCGATGCCGCCGATCACCAGCACCACCAGCGCCGGAATCAGGATCGCCTCGCCCATGCCGACCTGCACCGCGACGATCGGCCCCATCAGCGCGCCGGCCAGCGCGGCCAGCGCCGCGCCGAGCAGGAACACGCCGTTGAAGATGCGGCCCACGCGCACGCCCATCAGCTCCGCCATCGGCCGGTCGGACGCGCCCGCGCGCACCCGCATGCCGATGCGCGTGTGGTTGACGAGCAGGTAGAGCGCGAGTGCCACCAGCAGCCCGCCCGCGAGGATCACGAGCCGGTAGGACGGGTAGGGCAGGCCGTCGACCAGCTCGATCGGCCCCGACAGCGCGGCCGGCGTCGGCGCCATCACCGGCGACGGGCCCCAGGCCATCTTGACGATGTCGTCGGCCACCAGGATCACGCCGAAGGTGGCCAGCACCTGCGCCAGGTGGTCGCGCGTGTAGAGGCGGCGCATCAGCAGCACCTCGAGCAGCAGCGCCACCACCACCGTGACCGCCACCGCGATCACGATGGCTGCCGTGAACGAACCGGTGCGCGTGTGCGCCTCGGCCGCCACGTACGCGCCCGACATGAAGAGCGAGCCATGCGCGAGGTTCAGCACGTCCATGATGCCGAACACCAGCGTGAGCCCCGCTGCCAGCAGGAACAGCATCAGCCCGTAGCCGAGGCCGTTGAGCAGCTGCTCGAGAACGAGGATGCCGCTCACTTGAGGGGACACTTGTCGGCGTACGAGTCGCCGTAGTTCGTGAGAACCGTGTTGATCAGCTTGTTCGTGACCTTGCCCTGTGCGTCCTTGCCGATCACGCGCAGGTAGAAGTTCTCGACCGGATAGTGGTTGTTCGCGTACTTGAAGCTGCCGCGCGTGGATGCGTAGTTGGCCTTCTTCAGTGCGGCCACCACGGCTTCGCGGTTCTGGGCGTTGCCGCCCGATTGCTTCACGGCCGCATCCATCGCCAGGATCGCGTCATAGGCCTGCGCCGCATACACCGACGGGTAGCGGCCGTTGTATTCCTTGCGGAACGCGGCCACGAAGGCCTTGTTGGCAGCATTGTCGAGGTCGTGCGCCCAGTGCGAGGTGTTGAACAGGCCCAGCATCGGTTCGCCCACCGCGCCGATCACGTCCTCGTCGGCCGAGAAGCCGCTGGTCACGAGCGTGATGTCCTTCGACAGGCCCGCGCCCACGAACTGCTTGATGAAGTTGATGCCCATCGCGCCGGGCAGGAAGAAGTAGATGGAGTCGGGCTTGGCCGCGCGCAGCTGCGCGAGCTCTGCGGCGTAGTCGATCTGGCCGAGCTTGGTGTAGAGCTCGTCGGCCACCTGGCCCTTGAACTGGCGCTTGAAGCCGCCCAGTGCATCCTTGCCCGCGGGATAGTTGGGCGCGATCAGCACGGTCTTCTTGAAGCCGCGGTCCTGCGCGAACTTGCCGGCGGCCTCGTGGAACTGGTCGTTCTGGTAGGCGGTGCCGAAGAAATACGCATTGCACTGCGCGCCCGCGAACTGGCTCGGGCCGGCATTGGCCGAGAGGTACGGCACCTTGGCATTGAACAGCGTCGGGCCCACGGCCAGCGCCACGTTGGAGCCGATCGGGCCGCTGAAGAGGTCGATCTTGTCGCGCTGGATCATGCGGTCGACCAACTGCTTGGCCTGGTCGGGGCTGCCGGCCATGTCGGCCTGCACGAACTCCACGTCCTGCCCGCCGAGTTTGCCGCCCAGCTGCTTGATGCCGAGCGCGAAGCCGTCGCGCGCCTCGGCGCCCAGGGCCGCGAACGGGCCCGAGATGTCGAGCGCCAGGCCCACCTTCACGGGCGCGGCCATGGCCGATGCCGCGCCACCAAGGGCCGCGCCGCAGAGCAGCAGCGAAAGCAGGGTGCGCGGCAGCAGCGCGGGCGACTTCGGGGACGGGTGGCTCATGGATTCTCCGGCAGAGGAAGGGTGAAACGGCGCCCCGGCGCCGCGCCATGCAGCACCGAAGACGTCGAACCGTTGATAGCTAAATACTTTAACCATAAACAATTCGCTGTCAACGGTACTAGCACGAATGGTGCCAATGGTCCGTGCCGCTTCCTGGTGCGCGGGGCCCGTTTCGGTGGGCCTTTTCGCCGGCTTCAGCCGAAGGGATTGGCCGTTGCAAACCACAGGCCGATGCCGGTGGCGATGATGAATGCGCCGTCGGTCACGCCCGCCACCAGGAAGAACTTGGTCTGCAGCGTGTCGACCAGTTCGGGCTGCCGCGCCGTGCTCTCGAGGAACTTCTGCCCGACCAGCCCGATGCCCAGGCAGGAGCCGAGCGCTGCCACGCCGATGAGCAGGGCGACTGCGAGGGGAAGGATGTTGAAGCCGGTCATGGTGTTTTCTCCAGTGGTTGATCGATGGAGGTACTTTCCCAGAGCGGGTGCGTACGGTCGATGACGTGGGAGGTCATGTTTGGGATGAATCGGGGGTGCGCTCCCGCCGACGGGGTGCCTTGCTCCGCGAATGTCCCCCGCCTTCGGCTCCTCCTTTATTTCGCTGCGCAAGGCACCCCATCGGCGGGAGCGTGTTCAGAGCACTCGTTGATCAGCCGCGAACCGACAGCGTGCCCGGTGCGCAGGGCATCGGGTGCTCCCCCGCAGCGAAATCAAGGAGGAGGCCGCAGGCCGGGGGACATTCGCGGAGGGGAGTACCCGGTGGCCTGTGCACGCGCCCTGGACAACAGCGCCCTGAACAAGAGCGCCCCGAAACAAAAGCAAGCCCTAAGGCAGCTGCGTCCAGTTCTGGTTGTTCCCTCCATTGCAGGTCCACGTGATCAGCGCCGTGTCCTGCGTCGTCGAGCCGTTGGGCACGTCGAGGCACGAGCCCGAGGCGCGGTTGCGCAGCGTGCCGCCGGCCAGGCTCCACTGCGCCGTGTTGCCCGCCGTGCATGCCAGCTGCACCACCGGCGCGTTGGTCGTCGCGGTGCCGTTCTGCGCCAGGCAAAGGCCGCTGTGCTCGGCCACCAGCTGCACATAGCCGCCCGTGACCGACGTGACCGTGAACTTCTCGTGGCTCGCCGTGCCGCAGGGCCACTGCACCGCCACCGTGCCGCTCGCCGTCGCCCCGCCCTTGATGTTCACGCACATCGTCGGATTGAGGTCCGAGCGCAGCCGCGTCACCACCGCCGGCGCCGTGTCCAGCGAGCGCACGTACTCGCGCAGCGCCACCACGTCCGTCGGCGGCAAGCTCGAGGCATTGCCGTGGCCGCTGTTCAGCACGTCCTGCAAGGTCGCGGCCTGCCCGTTGTGGAAGAAGGCCGTCGTGTTCCAGGTGCCCGAGAGCGTCGGCGTATCGAAGCCCAGTCCCGCGAGCGGCTGGTTGTGGCCCTTGCCCGACGAGAGCTGGATCGTGCCCACGTCGTGCCGCAGGCCGTCGCGCAAGGTGCCGCCGGTGTGGCAGGTGGCGCACTGTGCCGTGTTGAACACCGTCTGGCCGCGCGCCGCCTCCACGCTCAGGCTGCCGTCCGCCGCACGCGCCGGGCTGCGCATGTACTTGTTCAGCGAACTCAGGTAGGCCGCAAGATCGTCGAGCTGCGCACTCTTGCCGGCCTTGGGCGCGCCCAAGGGGTCGGCCGTGGCGGCGAAATCCGCATTCGTCAGAAAGCCCGTGCCGCCGAACTCGTTGCGGATGTCGTTCTCGAAGTCCTGCACCTCGTCGAAGTTGGCGGTCCAGTGCATCTTGCCGTGGCCCGCGCCGCGCCGGCCCATGAGGCTGATGGTGCGTCGCAGGCCCTCGCCGCGCTGCGTGAAGTCCCACACCATGCCGTCGTCGCCGCCGTCCGCATGGCAGCTCGCGCAGGAGATGTAGTTGTCCTTGCTCATGCGCCGGTCGGAGGCGTTGTAGAACACCTGCTTGCCGCGCAGCGCCGCGGCCGCCATCGGCTCCTGCGCGACCGTCGCCACGTTCTGCAGGAAGGTCGCCGCCGCCGATTCCGACGACAGCACCAGCGACACGTCGTGCACCGACACCGACCGCGCAAGGAAGTTGTTGACGAACAGCCGCTTGCGCGCCGCATCCAGGTACAGGCCGTGCGGCGCACTGCTCGCGTTGATCTCGCCGCGCACGGCCCGGCTGTACGGGTCGACGATGGCGACGCGGTTGCCTTCCATCTGCGCCACGAAGAGGTAGTCGCCGGGCGGAGAGAACAGCGCCGCGCGCGCCGGTGCGCGGTCGTCGAAGTCGATCTGTTCGCCGAACACTTCCGCGGCCGCTTGCAGGTCGACCTGCGAGAGGATGGAGCGCACGCTCTGGTCGTGCGTCAGGTCCACGCCGTCGCGGAAGCGGCCGCGCACGATGTTGTCCTTCTTCGACGGCAGCACCGCGCGCCGGCCATCGGGCGAGATCACCACCTGGCTCAGGTAGTTGGCCACGCCGCGCGCGCGGCTCTCGGTGTCCACCGTGGTGGTGTCCACCGGCAGCGCGATGGTGGGCATTGCGCTCATGCTCTGCAGGTTCACCTTGTGCAGCTGGCCGCCGGTCAGCTTCGACTTGAAGCGCGTGACATAAGCCACCTGCGCATCGGAGCTCACGGCAATGCCGCGCAGGCTGCCTTCGAGGGCGACGGCGCCGGTGGTGGCGCCGTTGCTTGGGTCGAAGCTCATCAGCACCGACTTGCTCTCCAGCGTCAGCAAGCCCTTCGCGCCGTCGGGCGTGAAGGCCACGCCGTAGGGGCCGCTGCCGTAGGCCAGCGGCACGGTGGCCGAGAGGCTGCCGTCGGCCGCGCTGAGCGCCACCAGCTTGTCCTCGCCCTGCACCGCGACCCAGATGCGCCCATCCGGGCCCACGGCCAGTGTCTTCGGCTCGTCGCCCACGCGCACTTCCCAGCGCTTGGCCAGGGTCTGCGCGTCGATGGCGGCGACCGTGCCGCTGTCGGGGTTGAGCGAGTAGACCGAATTCGCATCGCCTGCGATGTTGGTCGTGTGCGTGGGCGCCCGCGCCGTGACCGGGACGATTACCGTGAGGTTGTAGGTGTAGAAAGTCTCGCGGCCGCTCGCGTCGCGCACCGTCAGCGTCACGGTGTAGTGCCCCGGCCGTGTGTAGGTGTAGGTGTAGCGCGGCTGGGTGGAGTAGGCCGTCTGCGTGCCGTCGCCGAAGTTCCAGCGGAACTGCGCGCCGCTGCTGCCGAGCGTGGCCGGGTCGAACACCAGTTGGCCGTTGACGATCTTCGGACCGCCGCCGATGCCGGGGTCGCCGATGATCGCCTGCCCGCGCAGCGTGGCCACCTCGCCGTCGGTGAGCACGCGGCTGTACACGCGCACTTCCGCCAGCGTGCCCTTGAACAGGTCGGCATTGCCCTGGATCTGGCCCATGACCTGGAACTTGTTCGCGAGCCCTTTGGTGCCGGTGAGGCCCGTGGAGCTGGTCTTCACGCCGTCCACGTACATGGCCTGCGCGCCCGAGGCCGCATCGCGCGTCATCACCACGTGGTGCCAGTTGCCGTCGTTCACCGCCGCCTGCGAGCGGGTGCCGGGGTTGTTGGTGGCCTTGTTCGCGACCGAGAGGTTCATGAAGCCGCTGCCGTCGATCCAGCCCCAGAACACGTCGTCCGCTCCGCTGGCCTGGTCGCGCCCGAAGATGCCCGGTGCGGTCCATGGGTTCGCGCTGCCGGCCTGCGTGGTCTTCATGTAGAAGCTCAGCGACGCGGTGCCGCCGAGCACGGTGGCGACGCTGTCGTTCTTCAGCGGCACGCCGGCGGTGCGGTTCGCGAAGCTCATGCCGATGCTTTCGAAGGTATCGCCCGACGCCGGCGTGCCGTTGTTGCTGCCGATCGGGTCGGAGAGGTTGCCGGCCAGCGTCCAGTAGTGCTGCAGGTTGATGTCGGTCGCGTTGCCGGTGTTGAAGGTCGACTTGAAGTCGGCGCCGATGGCATTGCCCGCATAGTCCTTCACGCCGTTGGCAGGCAGGAACACTTCATAGCTGGTGCCCGGTTGCAGCGGCTGCTCCGGATGGAAATTGATGATGCCCAGCTGCACGCTGTAGGTGCCCGCCAGCGTGTTGCCGCCCACCGGCCGCACGATGAAGGTGTTGGCGTTCACGCTCTCGGGGCGGATGTTGTCCGTCATGCCCAGGCCGATGCGCGAGCTCAGGGCCTGCTGCTTCGCGCCGTTGGCCGGCGAGACCTGCTTCACCTCGGGCCGGGTGGTGTCGGGGTCCACCGCATGCACGACGAAGCCGCTGCCCGAGCCGTGGTCGTTGCCCACGAAGACCAGGTTGCCGAACATCGCGACCTGGCCGTTGTCCGAATGCGAGTAGTTCGGGTCGTCCTCGCGCAGGATGCTGCCGCGGCCCACCTCCACGTGATTGAGCGGATTGCTCACGTCGACCTTGTGGATGCGCGTTTGCGCGCCCTGGATCACGTAGTTGTCCTGCGTGGCGCAGTACAGCTGTTCGTCGATGACCAGCCGGTTGTCCTCGGCCACGAAGCGCGAGCGGTCGGAGAGGTCGTAGCTGTACATCTTCGCGCCGCTGCCGCGCGTCGAGGCGTGCAGGTTCCTGCCGTCGAAGCAGGTGGCGTAGTAGAACGGCGTGGTGCCCACGATGGAATCGAGCACCTTGGGGTTGAGCGGGTCGGAGATGTCGAGGCTCGCGAACCCGCCGTTGCTTTCCATCGCGGTCAGCACCATGTGGTTGCCCATGGTGAAGATCGGACCGATCCGGAAGTTGCCGAGTTCGCCCGTGGGCACCGGGTTGGGCTTGCCGGCGCCGCGGTTCGCAACCACGGCGTTCGCGGGGTCCCGGGCATCGACGATGAAGATGCCACGGCCCGCCGAGGCCACGTACAGGTAGGGCGCCTGCCACCAGAGCTGCCAGGCGACGTTCTCGTAGTCGCCGGCGTTGACGCCGGGCAGCGCCAGCTTCTTCACCTGCTTGATGTCGTTGATGTCGGTGAAGTCCCAGAACTCGACGCCGTTGATGCTGGGCAGCACCACGTACGTCTTGCCGCCGATCTTCGCGGTGCCGAAGGAGTGCGTCTCGCGGAACTCCTTGGTGCGGCCACCTGTCGCGTCATCGGGTTCGTAGATCTTCTTGACCAGCCGGATCTGGCGCGGGTTCGACACGTCGTACAGCAGGAATCCGCCCGGACCCAGGCCGCTGTCCGGCGCGAAGGAGGTGAGGAAGTAGCCGTTGACCATGATGCCCGCGTTCATGCCGTAGTCCTTGCGGCCCGGGTACGTGGCGGGCACCTCGCGCGACTCGTAGGCACTGCTGTGCGCCGGGTCGAGCGGGTGCGCAAGGCTCGTGATCATCGACACCGGCTTGAACAGTTCCGCCGATGTGTAGCTGAGGTTGCCTAGGCCCGGCCCCTGCAGCGGGAGCGGGTCGGCAACGGCCTCGGAAACCGCCGTGGCCATGTTGCCGAGGGTGGTCATCGGGCTGACCCCGGTGATGGCCGCATGCGTCAGCAATGTGACGAGCGGGGCCAGGAACGCCATCAGGAAATACCGGATCTTCATCGTCGCCTCCAGGTTGTTGGAAAGTCGCAGGGCAACCCATTGCTCGATCCCTCTCCAGTGCGCGCGCAGGACGCACCCCGGCTGGCGACGGGTGCATCGCCTGCCGTGCTGATTTCTTGTTTGTCTTACTTCGCGCCGTCCGATTCGTAGAGCGCCCAGGCCGCCTCGGCGCTCGCGCCGCGGTGGATCATGGCCATCAGCGCACTCACCACGGCCGAGGGGTTGGCGTGCTGGTAGACGTTGCGTCCGTACACCATGCCGACGGCGCCCTGGTCCAGCAGCACGCGAGAGCGCGCGAACACCTGCTGCAGGTCTTCGCGCCCGCCGCCGCGCACGAGCACGGGGCAGCGCGCGGCCTGCACCACGCGGTGGAAGTCCTTCGGGTCGCTGGTCGGGTCGGCCTTGACGATGTCGGCGCCCATCTCGCGCGCAAGGCGCACCAGCGTGACGATCTTCTCGGCATCGCCGTCGACCTGGTAGCGGCTGCCGGGCGTGGGCGACTGCATCACCAGCGGCTCGATCATCAGCGGCATGCCGTAGCGGTCGCAGTCGGCGCGCACGCGCGCGATGTTCTGCACGCACTGGCGGAACAGGTCGGGCTCGTTGGGCAGCATGAAAAGGTTGACCACCACGCAGGCCGCATCGCGCTGCACGGCCGGCAGCACCGGGTCATGCTCGTTCTGCAGCTGGGCCCACATCACGCGGTGCAGCGTGGCGTTGTAGGGGTTGCCCATGTCGATGCGCATCACCAGCGCGGGCTTGTTGCGCCCCGGGCGGTCCTGCAGCAGGTCGGACTGGCCGTAGTTGAGCTGGATCGCATCGGGGCCGGCGGCCAGGAGCTTCTCCATGACCTGGGGCATGTCTTCCAGGCCGTCGAGAAAGGAGGGCTCGTTGCACACGCCGTGGTCCAGGGCAATGTCCAGGCAGCGGCCGTGGGTGAGCAAGCGGTTGAGCCGCGCTGTCTTGTCTTTCGACATCGGAAAGAACTCCTTGTAGGGGATCGGAAAAAAAGAAGCGAAGCTCAGGCGAGCGCGCCCAGGTGGCGGCTGGCCGCGGCGTCGATCAGCCGCAGGGCGTCGTCGCCCAGCGCGACCGCGCCGGCGCCGGCGTTCTCGATGGCCTGCTGGCGCACGCGTGCGCCGCACAGCGCGACAGCCACGGTGCCGCGCGCGACGGTCCACGCGATCATCATCTGGCCGAACGAGCAGCCGAGCTTTGCGCGCATGGGCTCGAGTTCCTCGAAGAAGGCCTTGAGCGTTGCTCGGTTGGCCGAGCTGAAGCGCGGATTGCTCGCGCGCTGGTCGTCGCCCTTGAACTCGCGTGCCGGATCGATGGGCCCCGCGAGCAGGCCGAGCGCCAGCGACGAATAGCCGAGCACCGCCACGTTGTGCTCGCTGCACAGGGGCGCGAGCGTCTGCTCGATCTCGCGGTCGATCAGGCTGTAGCGCTCCTGCGCCGCATCGACCGGACCGTGGCGCAGGTATTCGGCGAGCGTCTCGGGGCTCACGTTGCTCACGCCGATGGCGCGGATCTTTCCCTCTTTCTTGAGCGCAAGCAGCGCGTCCATGGTCTCGGCCACGGGCGTGGTGCTGTCCTGCCAGTGCGTGATGTAGAGATCGATGTAGTCGGTCTGCAGGCGCTTCAGGCTCTCTTCGCATTCATGGAAGATCGACTCGCGGCCGAGGTAGCGGTACACGGGATGCCCGTCTTCCTCGAAGAAGTGCGTGCCCTTCTGCGTGTGCCACACCAGCCCGCACTTGGTGGCGATCACGGCCTCGTGGCGGCGCCCCTTGAGGGCAGTGCCCACGATGCTTTCGGAGCGCCCCAGGCCGTAGGCCGGCGCGGTGTCGATCAGGTTCACGCCCGCATCCAGCGAAGCCTGGATCGCCGCCTCGGCCGCCGCGTTGTCGCCGCCGCCCCACATCCATCCGCCCATCGCCCAGGTGCCCAGGCCAATGGCCGAGCATTCGATGCCCGAGGGGCCCAGCGCCGTCTTCTTCATCGTCGTCATCGCGTTGTCTTTCTCGTGTTCAGGAGGTGGTCGATGGTCACGGCCGCGAGCAAGATGAGGCCCTTGATCACGTCCTGCCAGTAGGGCGACACGTCGAGCAGGATCAGCGAACTGGTCACCACCGACAACAGCGCGAGGCCCAGAACCGCACCCAGCACGGTGCCGGAGCCGCCCTTGAGGCTCGCGCCGCCGATCACCGCGGCGGCAATCACGTTGAGCTCCATGCCCACGCCGAAGGTGGGCGTGGCCGCGCCGAAGCGCGCCGTGTAGATCACGCCGGCCAGGCCCGCCGATGCGGAACACAGCACCGTGACCCAGAACTTCACGCGCCCCACGCGGATGCCCGAATAGAGTGCGGCCTTCTCGTTGCTGCCGGTGTAGAAAACGCGCCGCAGCAGGGTCGAGCGGCGCAGCACGAAGTCGCTCACCACGACGATCGCCACGAAGATCAGGATCACGGCTGGAACATCGAACAGCGTGCCCTGCCCGATGAACTTGAACTCCGCCGGCAGCGAGAACAGCGACTGCGGCGTGCCCTGCGTGAGCGCCAGGCACAGCCCGCGCACGATCACCATGAAGGCCAGCGAGGCGATGAAATGGTTCAGCCCGATGCGCGTGACGCAGCCGCCGATCATCGCGCCGACCAGCCCGCTCGCACCGATGGCCACCAGGCTCGCGATCCAGGGGTCGACGCCCATCAGGAACAGCTTGCCCGTGACCACCATCGCAAAGCAGACCACCGAGCCCACCGACAGGTCGATGCCGCCGACGATCAGCAAAATGGTCATGCCCACCACCACGATGCCTTCGATCGAGAAGGACAACAGCATCGCGCGCACGTTGTCCCAGGTGAGGAAGTAGGGCGATGCGAAGCTCATCGCCACGCACAGCACCGCAATGATCAGCAGCAGGCCCATCTCGCGCATGCTCGTGAGCTTGCTGGCGGGCTTCACGGGGCCGTCTCCCGATGGGCGCGGTGCCAGGCCCGCATCGAGTTGTGCCGGGTAGTTCATGCCATCTCCTCCTGTTCGCAGAGTCCGGAGGCCAGCCGCAACAGGGCCTCCTCCGTCATGTCGTTGGAATTCAATTCGCCGGCCAGCCGGCCGTCGCGGACCACCAGCGCCCGGTCGCACAGGCCGATGATCTCGGGCAGCTCCGAAGAGATCACGATGACGCCAACGCCCTGGTTCGCGAGTTCGCGCAGGATGTGGTGGATCTCCGACTTGGCGCCCACGTCGACGCCGCGCGTGGGCTCGTCCATCAGCAGCACCATGGGGTTGGTGGCCAGCAGCTTGGCAATCGCCACCTTCTGCTGGTTGCCGCCCGACAGGCTCGACACTTCGATCGCCACGCCGTCCGATTTGAGCTTGAGCCTGGCGCCCAGCTCGCGGGCCAGGCGGTGTTCGGCCGCGCGCTGCAACAGGCCCCAGCCGGAACTCACGCGCCGCAGCGCCATCGACGAGATGTTCTGAGCGATCGGCAGGTCCAGGTAGACGCCCGCCGCCTTGCGGTCTTCGCTGAGGTAGGCGATGCCTTCGCGCAGCGCGTCGCTGTACTTGCGGATCGCGAGCGCCTTGCCGTGCAGGCGCAGCGTGCCGCGCGTGGCGGGGCGCAGGCCGCAAATGGTCTCGGCCAGTTCGCTGCGGCCGGCACCCATGAGCCCGGCAATGCCGAGGATCTCGCCGCGCTGGAGCGCAAACGAGATGCCGTGCACGCGCTCGCCGTCGGCAATGTCCACCGCTTCGAGCACCGGCCCGGACGGTTCGGTGGCCTCTTGCTTGGGCGGGTAGTAGTTGCCGAGGTCGCGCCCCACCATGCGGCGCACCAGCTCGTCGGCGCTCAGGCCGGCCAGCGGTCCGCTGTGCACGTTGCGCCCGTCGCGCAGCACCGTGACGCGCGAGCAGTGCGTGAATATTTCAGCCATGCGGTGGCTGATGTAGATGATGCCGATGCCCTGCGCCTTCAGGTCGTGCAGCACGCGAAAGAGCGCGGCCGACTCGTTGTCGGTGAGCGCGGCCGTGGGCTCGTCGAGGATCAGCACCTTGCAGTCGAGCGTGAGCGCCTTGGCAATCTCCACCAGCTGCTGGCTCGAGATGCTCAGCTCGCGCACCGGCGTGGCGGGAGCGATGTCCTGCCCGAGCCGCGCCAGCACCTGGGCGGCGCGCGCGTTCAGGCTGGCGTAGTTCATCCACGCCTGTTTGCCGGCGTTGATCTCCGGCATGAAGATGTTCTCGGCCACGGTGGCGTCGGCGCACAGCGCGATCTCCTGGTGCACCAGGCCGATGCCCAGGCGCATCGCATGCGCCGGGCCGTCGATCACCACCTTCTGGCCGTTCAGCAGGATGTCGCCTTCGTCGGGGCGGTGGATGCCGTCGATGATGTTCATCAGCGTCGACTTGCCCGCGCCGTTCTCGCCGCACAGCGCGTGGATCTCGCCCGCATGCAGCGAGAAGTCCACGCCCGAGAGCGCGCGCGAAGCGCCGAAGCGCTTGCTGATGCCGCGCAGTTCGAGCAATGCAGAAGAGCCCACAGCGCTCACTCGCCGATTCCCTTGGTGCCGCGGCGCGCGAGGTACTTGTCCCAGTAGAAGTCGTCGGCGTTGGCCTTGCTGACCACCGACAGGCCGTTGTCCAGGAACGGCACCGACATCGGATTGGTGCCGTTGCGCTTGGCGTCGTTCATCGGGTCGATGAGCGAGGGGTTCTTTGCCAGGAACAGCATCATCATGCCCATGTAGCCCTGCATGCCCTGGTTCGGGTTGATGGCGCCGAACACGTCGCCGGCCTTGATCATGTCGAGGATCTTGGCGTTAACGTCGCAGCACATCACGCGGATGTTCTTCTTCGATTCGATCTTGGCCTGCGCGGCACCCAGCGCCGAGTTGGCCTCGGGCATGAACAGCGCACCCAGGTTCGGGTTGGCCTGGGCCAGGCTCAGAACCGCCTGGTAGGCCTTGCTCGGGTCCTGGTTGCTGGCGGCGCGGCCGACCAGCTTCATGCCCGCATGCTTGGTCTTCATGCGGTTGACGAAGGCCGCGATGCGGCGGTCGTGGTTGTCCTGGCCCGGGTTCTCGAGCACTGCGTATTCGCCCTTGCCGCCCAGCGCCGCGGCAATCGCGTCGGCCGCCTGCGTGCCTTCGCGGTCGTTGTCCGAGGTGACGAAGGAGGCGCGCTTGGAGTTGGGCGAGTCGGCCGCGAAGGTCACGACCGGGATGCCCATGGCCACCGCCCGGTTGATCGGCTCGATGAACGGATCAGGGTTCATCGGGTGCAGCAGGATGCCCGCGGGCTTGCGCGCCAGCTCCTGCTCGAACGAGGCCAGCTGCTTGTTGACGTCGTACTCGGGCGTGCCGGTGTAGCGCGTGCGCACGCCCAGCGTGCGGCCCAGCTGCTTCATCATCTCGTAGACCGGAAACCAGTATTCGACGCCCGACACCATCACGTTCATCACGTAGACGTCGCTCGCGTTGCCGCGCAAGCCGGTGGCGGCGGGCGTGGGGGTGGATTGCGCAAATGCGCTGGTGCCGGCCAGGCCGATACCGGCGGCCGCCGCGGACTTCAGGAAATTTCGCCTCATCTTGTGTCTCCTCGCGTTGACTGGCAGAGCTTGCGACCTGCCTTGGGGGCGCAGATCTTCGGACCTCATTGTCACGACAGTTGTTATGACAGGTAGAATGTAATCTCGGGTTGTTTGCCGCGATAACTAGGGGAAACGCTACTGGCCGGCGGCTTTCAACTCGCCGAAGCTGTTATGACATGAAGTCCAACATATTGATCGGCGTCGACATGGGCTCGAGCAGCCTGAAGGCGCTGGCCCTCGAAGCCGCGAGCGGCCGCACCGTCGCCTTGTCCCGCATGCCCCTGCCGCACGACCGGCTGCCCGGCGGAGGCTGCGAGGTGGGCGCGCCCGCCATCCGCGCCGCGCTGACGCATGTGCTGCGTGATGTCGCCCGCCAGCTCGGCCCCCGCGCGGCCGAAGTCCGCGCCATGGCCTGCACCGGCCACGGCGCCGGCCTCTATGCGCTCGATGCCGGCAACCAGCTCATCGGCGGCCGCGCCGTCGCCTCCACCGACCAGCGCGCCGATGCCCGGGCGCGCGCGCTGGCCGCGAGCCACGGCGCGCAGCTGTTCGAGGAGGTGGGCTGCAGCCCCTGGCCCGGGCAGCCCACGGTGATCGCGGCCGAGCTGCTGGGTGCGGATGCGGTGCAGCGCGGCGAACTGCACCGCCTGCTGTTCGCCAAGGACTACCTCGCCTTCCTGCTCACCGGCCAGATCGCCACCGACGTCAGCGATGCGAGCACCGCCGGCCTGGTGTCGCTTGCCACCGGCAGCTGGTCGCGCGCGGCCCTCGAGGCCTCGGGCATCGCGGAGCTCGGCGCGCGCGCCTTCGGCCCCATCGTGCCGAGCGGCACCACGATCGGAAAGCTCCTGCCCGCCGAGGCCGCGCTGTGCGGCCTGCCCGCGGGCATTCCGGTGGCCATGGGCGCGATCGACCTGCTCGCCTCGATGACCGCGATCCGCGCGGAAGGGCGCGGCCGCGCGGTGTCGGTGCTCGGCACCTGGTGCGTGAACGCGGTCGTCGGCCCGGTGATGGCGCCCAAGCCTGCGGTTGCCGCCATCGTGAACTTCGGCCGCGGCAACGCGCGGCTCTACATGGAGAACAGCCCGTCCTCGATGGCCAACATCGCCTGGCTGGCCGGCGTGCTCGCGCTGCCCGATGCGCGCGCGGTGGTCGACCTGGCCATGGCGGTGCCGCTGGGCGCCAGCGGCCTGCGCTTCCTTCCTTTCGTCAATGGCGGAGGCGGCGTGACGGCCGGCTTCGTGGGGCTCAAGAGCCATCACACGCGCGCCGACATGGCCCGCGCCGTGGTCGATGCCGTGGCGGCGCTGCATGCGCGGCACACGGCGCGCCTGGCCGCGGCCGGCCTCGCGGTGGGCGGGACGACGGTGCTTGGCGGCGGCGCGGGCGACGCGCGCCTCGTGCGGCTGCTCGCGGCCTTCCTCGGGCGCCCGGTCGAGCGCTGCGCCGACGACGAGACCGGCGCACGCGGCGCCGCGATCTACGCCGCAATGTCGCAGGGCCTGGGCGACGCGTCGCGGGACAGCGCACTGCTCGCGCCCTGCGACGTGATCGAGCCCGATGCGCGCGAGGCACGCGCCCATGCGGATTTCAACGCCGGTTTCAACGAACTGATCGACAGCATGTCACCTGTATTCACCCACTTTGCGGGCGGTTCGAAATGAGCGCCTGGCAACTTCCCTTCGTGCGCCCGGCCTCGCTCGCGGGCCGCCATTTTTCCACCGTGATCGTCGGCGCCGGCATCAACGGCGTCGGCGTGTTCCGCGACCTGTCGCTGCAGCGCGTCGACTGCCTGATCGTCGACAAGGGCGACTTCGGCGCCGGCGCCAGCAGCGCGCCCTCGCGCATGATCCACGGCGGCCTGCGCTACCTGGAGAACGGCAGCTTCTCGCTGGTGGCCGAAGCCACGCGCGAGCGCAACCTGCTGCTGCGCAATGCGCCGCACCTGGTGCGGCCGCTCAAGACGGTGGTGCCGCTCGCGAGCTTCTTCGGCGGCCTGATGAGCAGCGCGCTCAAGTTCTTCGGCCGCACCCCGCCGCAGCGCACGCGCGGCCTCCTGGCCGTGGCGCTCGGCCTGCGGCTCTACGACATCCTGGGGCGCCGCCAGCGCGTGATGCCGGGGCACCGCATCAGCCGCGTGCCGCTGGCCGACCGCGGCCTGTTCCGCGCGGCCATCCGCTGGACCGCCACCTTCTTCGATGCGTGGATCAGCCACCCCGAATGGCTCATCCTCGAACTGATAGCCGACGCCTGCCGTGACCAGCCGCGCTCCGCGGCCGCCAACTACTGCCGCGTGATGGGCTGCGCGGGCAACATCCTCACCTTGCGCGACGAGATCACCGGCGAGCTCGTGCGCGTGACCGCCGACACGGTGGTGAACGCCACCGGCGCCTGGCTCGATCGCAGCGCGGCCGTGCTCGGCGGCGCCGGCCCGCGCGTGATGGGCACCAAGGGCTCGCACCTCGTGCTCGACCATCCCGCGCTGCGCGATGCGCTCGACGGCCGCATGGCCTACTTCGAGGCGGTCGACGGGCGCGTGTGCATCGTCTATCCGTTCCTGGACCGCGTGCTGGTGGGCTCCACCGACATCCCGGTCGAAGACCCGGACCAGATCGTCACCGAGCCGGCCGAGGTCGACTACCTGATCGAGGTGCTGCGCGAGGTCTTCCCCAACATGGCCTTCGGCCGCGGCGACGTGGTCTACACCTACGTCGGCGTGCGGCCGCTCGCGCGTTCGGAGGCCGACAAGCCGGGGCAGATCTCGCGCGACCATTCGGTGGTGGTCGATCCGCCGAACGCGACGCGCGACATCGCCATCGTGGGCCTCGTCGGCGGCAAGTGGACCACCTTCCGGTCGCTGGCCGAGGAGGCCACCGACGAAGTGCTGCAGCTGCTCGGCCGCTCGCGCACCGCATCGACCGAGCTGCTGCCCATTGGCGGCGGCGCGGAACTGCCGGCCGATGCGCCGGCGGCCGAGCGCTTCGTCGAGAAGATGATGGGCGCCTCTGGCATGGATCGCGCACGCGCACTGACCCTGCTCGGCCGCTACGGCTCCAAGGCGCTGCCGCTCGCGCAGCGGCTCGCGGCCTCGGGCGATGTGCCGCTGCAGCATGCACCGGACTACTCGGCCGCCGAACTCTCCTACCTGTGCCTGGAGACCGGCGTGCTGCACCTGGACGACCTCGTGATCCGCCGCACGCTGCTGGCCATTCGCGGCCTCGTCACCGACGCCGCGCTGGCCGAGATCACGGGCGTGGCGGCCGAGGCACTGGGCTGGGACGCCACCCACGCCCACAACGAGCTGTGCGCCTGCGCCACCGCGCTGCGCGAGCGGCACAACGTGCGGCTGCACGCGGTGGCGGCCGGCGAGGCGCCTTCTTTCGATGCATCATTGATGGCCAGCTCAGTCCTCGGCCAAGCCTAAAAGTGAACAGTAGTCCCAACGACATGTCGACCGTGCTCGACCGCAATTCCGAATCGCCGCTGTGGGCGCAGTTCCGCGACGCCATCCGCCTGCAGATACTGCAGGGCGTGCTGCCCATTGGCGCCAAGCTGCCTTCGGAGGCGGAGCTCGGCGAGCAGTTCGGCATTTCGCGCATCGTGGTGCGCGAGGCCTTGGCCGACCTGGTGCGCAACAACCTCATCTACAAGATCAAGGGCCGCGGCGCCTTTGTATCGGCGCGCGAACGCGACGAGGATTTCGTCTCCACCGTGCTCGGCTTCTCCGACGAAATGGAGCGCAAGGGCCGCTCGGTGCGCACGCAGATCCTCGCTCAGGAACTGCGCGCACCCACCGAGCACGAAGCCGCATCGCTGGGCCTGGCCGACGACACGCAGGTGGTGGCCCTCAAGCGCCTGCGCAGCGTGGATGGCGAGCTGCGCCTGCTGGTAGAGACGGCAGTGCCGGCGGACCTGGCGCCCGGCCTGCACCGCGCGCGGCTCGAGGACCGCTCGCTCTACGACGTGCTGCGCCGCCAGTACGGCCTGCGCCTGGTGCGCGCCGAGCGCTGGATCGACGCGGTGCTGCCCGATGCCGAGACCTGCAGGCTGCTCGACCTGCCGCAGCCCGAGCCGCTGCTGCGCATCGAGTCGATTGCCTACGGCGCCAACGGCCGGCCGCTGGAGCACTACCGCGCGCTGCACCGCTGCAAGACCAGCCGCCTGCACGTGCAAACGACCACCTGATTTCTTCTTCAGGCCTTGGCCTTGGCGGCGCTGCGCGAGGGCCAGAGCACCGAGGCAATGGCCACCATCATCAGCGCGACGGCCACCCAGTCCTGCCAGTGCACCACCTCGCCGAGCCACACCGCGCCGCTGAACACGCCCAGCACCGGAATGAACATCACGCTCAGGGTCGAGGCCACCGGCGGCAGGCCGCGCGCGAGGTAGAACCATGCGGCATGCGCAAAGCCGAAGATCAGCACCGCGTTGTAGGCGATCGATCCCCAGGTCACGGGGCCGGGCCAGCGCCATGGGCCGCGCTCGAACAGCAGCGACAGCACCGTCATCACCACGGCCGTCATCGCCGTCATCCAGAACGAGAGCGTGAGCGTCGGCAGCCCGATGCGCGAGTGGCGCAGCAGCTGCGTGCCCAGCGCCCATGTGGCGGCCGCCACCAGTGCGAGCGCCACGTAGCCGGGCCGCCCGGCAAGGTCGGTGAGCTCGTGCCACAGCAGGAGCCCCACGCCGACTGCGCAGGCGCCCACGCCCACCCATGAGCGCCGCGTGAGCACGGCTGAGAACAGCAGCGCCCCGATCACCGCCGAGAACACCGGCATGGTGTAGCCCAGGATCGCGGCGCGCCCGCCCGAGAGCGCCTTCACCGCGAGGATGATGCAGGCGTGCCAGATGAACATGTTGGTGGCGCCCAGCCAGACCAGCTCGGGCCATGCGCGGCGCGGCACGTGGAACGGCACCTTCATCCACGCCAGCGCAAGCCCCAGCACCGGCACGCCGAGCCAGATCGAGATCGCGCGGAAGGCCAGCGGCGGATAGTCCGCCACGCCGAGCTTCATCACGGGCCAGTTGAGGCCCCATGCAAGCGTGAGGAGAACGAGCAGGACGAACTGGCGCGGCGTGAAGGAAGGCATGGGCCGCGATTGTGGCGCGGCCCGCGCGTTCGTGCTGGGAGCAGGCCCGGCTACAGCAGCCGCTTGAGGTAGCGCCCCGTGTGGCTCGCCTCGTTGGCCGCGATGTCCTCGGGCGTGCCTTCGCCCACCACCGTGCCGCCGCCGGCACCGCCCTCGGGGCCCATGTCGATCAGCCAGTCGGCCGTCTTGATGACGTCCAGGTTGTGCTCGATCACGACGATGGTGTTGCCCGCGTCGCGCAGCTGGTGCAGCACCTTGAGCAGCAGCTCGATGTCGGCAAAGTGCAGGCCGGTGGTCGGCTCGTCGAGGATGTAGAGCGTGCGGCCGGTGTCGCGCTTGCTGAGCTCGAGCGCCAGCTTCACGCGCTGCGCCTCGCCGCCCGAGAGCGTGGTGGCCGACTGGCCGAGCTTGATGTAGCTGAGGCCCACGTCCAGCAGCGTGCGCAGCTTGCGCTCGATGGTCGGCACGGCCTTCAAAAATTCGTGCGCGGTCTCCACCGTCATCTCGAGGATCTGCGCGATGTTCTTTCCCTTGTACAGAACCTCGAGCGTCTCGCGGTTGTAGCGCTGGCCGTGGCACACCTCGCAGGGCACGTACACGTCGGGCAGGAAGTGCATCTCGACCTTCACCACGCCGTCGCCCTGGCAGGCCTCGCAGCGCCCGCCCGCCACGTTGAAGCTGAAGCGGCCCGGGCCGTAGCCGCGTTCGCGCGCGGTGTTGGTCTCGGCCATCAGCTCGCGGATCGGCGTGAACAGTCCCGTGTAGGTGGCCGGGTTGCTGCGCGGCGTGCGGCCGATGGGGCTTTGGTCGACGTTGATGACTTTGTCGAAATACTCGATGCCCTCGACCGATTCATGCGCGGCCGGCTCCTCGTGCGCGCGGTAGAGCGTGCGCGCCACGGCGGTGTAGAGCGTGTCGTTCACCAGCGTCGACTTGCCCGAGCCCGAGACGCCCGTCACGCAGGTCAGCAGGCCGACCGGGAAGGCCACGCTCACGTTCTTGAGGTTGTTGCCGGTGGCGCCGACCACGCGGATTTCCTGCAGGTCGGTCTGCGAGGCCAGGTGCGCCGCTTCGCGCGCGGCGCGCCGCTCGGCCGCGGGGCTCGGCGGAAAGCGCGAGGCCTTCTTGCCTTCGTTGAAAGCGGGCTTCTTCACGACCGGCAGCCAGGCGGTGCGGCGCTTGGGCACTTCGATCTTCTTCGTGCCGGAAAGGTATTGGCCGGTCAGCGAATCGGGGTTGGCCGCCACCTGGGCGTAGCTGCCCTGCGCCATCACGCGCCCGCCGTGGATGCCCGCGCCCGGGCCCATGTCGATCACGTGGTCGGCGGCGTGGATCATGTCCTCGTCGTGCTCGACCACGATCACGCTGTTGCCGATGTCGCGCAGATGCTTGAGCGTGCCGATCAGCCGGTCGTTGTCGCGCTGGTGCAGGCCGATGCTGGGCTCGTCGAGCACGTACATCACGCCCGTCAGGCCCGAGCCGATCTGCGAGGCCAGCCGGATGCGCTGCGCCTCGCCGCCCGAGAGCGTCTCGGCGCTGCGGTCCAGGCTCAGGTAATTGAGGCCCACGTCGTTCAGGAACTTGAGGCGCAGGCCGATCTCGCGCACCACCTTGTCGGCGATGTCGGCCTTGGCGCCGCGCAGCTTGAGCGTCTGGAACCAGGCGAGCGAATCGCGCAAGGTCAGGTGGCTCAATTCGAAGATCGCCATGCGCGGCGGCTCGCCGCCGTCCGCGGGCCGGGCCGATTCATCGACCAGGAACACGTTGCGCGCTTCAGGCCGCAGCCGCGAGCCGCCGCAGTCGGGACACGGCTGCAGGTTGCGAAAGCGCGCGAGGTCTTCGCGCACCATCACCGAATCGGTCTCGCGGTAGCGCCGCGCCATGTTCGGGATGATCCCCTCGAAGGGGTGCTTCTTCGTGAGCTTCTTGCCCGCGAAGTTGCCCGACTCCATGGTGTAGTTGAACTTGATCTCCTCGGCCGCCGAGCCGTGCAGCAGCACCTGCTGCACCGAGGCGGGCAAGGATTCGAAGGGCGCGTCGACGTCGAACTTGTAGTGCTTCGCAACGCTCTCGATCATGCTGAAGTAGTAGCCGTTGCGGCGGTCCCAGCCCTTGATGGCGCCGCTCGCGAGCGAGAGCGAGGGGAAGGCGACCACGCGCGCCGGGTCGAACACCTCGCGGTGGCCGAGGCCGTCGCAGCTCGGGCAGGCGCCCACGGGCGAGTTGAACGAAAAGAGGCGCGGCTCCAGCTCCGACAGCGAGTAGTGGCAGATCGGGCAGGCGAACTTGGCGTTGAACAGGTGCTCCTTGTCGGGCGCGCCCGCAGTGCCATCGGCGCTGCCTTCCGGCCTTGCGCCCAGTTCCAGCGCGATCGCGCGGCCTTCGGCCAGCCGCAGCGCCGCCTCGAAGCTCTCGGCCAGGCGCTGCTGCATGTCGGGGCGCGCACGCAGACGGTCGATCACCACGTCGATGTCGTGCTTCTCGGTCTTCTTGAGCTTGGGCAGGTCGTTGTATTCGTAGGTCTGGCCGTCGACACGGAAACGCACGTAGCCCGCGGCCTGCATCTCGGCGAAGAGCTCGAGGAATTCGCCCTTCTTCTCGCGCGCGACGGGCGCGAGGATCATCAGCCGTGGCTCGTCGGGAATCGCGAGCGTGGCATCGACCATCTGCGACACGGTCTGCGCCTGCAGCGGCAGGTGGTGGTCGGGGCAGTAGGGCGTGCCGGCGCGGGCGTACAAGAGGCGCAGGTAGTCGTGGATCTCGGTCACCGTGCCCACGGTGGAGCGCGGGTTGTGGCTGGTGGCCTTCTGCTCGATGCTGATGGCGGGCGACAGGCCCTCGATCACGTCGACGTCGGGCTTGTCCATGAGCTGCAGGAACTGCCGCGCATAGGCCGAGAGGCTTTCCACATAGCGCCGCTGGCCTTCGGCATACAGCGTGTCGAAGGCCAGGCTCGATTTGCCCGAGCCCGACAGGCCGGTGATCACCACCAGCTTGTTGCGCGGAATGTCGAGGTCGACATTCTTCAGGTTGTGGGTGCGCGCACCGCGGATGCTGATGCGCTGCTGCGCGAGCACCGCGCCGAGGTAGGTGTCGCGTTCGAGTTCCGCGTCGCGTGCGCGCTGCGCGCCGTCGTCGGCGTATTCAATGGCTTTGGAATTCAAGGGGGCGATCGTCCGAGGGCAACCGGACATGATAGTCCGAGCGCCATTTCATGGCGAGCGGGCGGGTTGCGGCGGTTTCAAGCAGGCGGTGCTTCGGCGGGGCCCGGCGGGGGCGCCCGGGGCGCCGGCATCGGGCACAATCTAGGGTTCTTTTCTTCCTTCTCCTTCATCCACTTATCAGGGGCAGTGCATATGGCATCGGTCAACAAAGTCATCGTCGTCGGCAATCTGGGGCGCGACCCCGAAATGCGTACCTTCCCGAGCGGCGACCAGGTCGCGAACGTCACCGTGGCCACCACCGATCGCTGGAAAGACAAGCAAAGCGGCGAAATGCGCGAAGCCACCGAGTGGCACCGCATCGTCTTCAACGGCCGCCTGGCCGAAATCGCCGGCCAGTACCTGCGCAAGGGCTCGCAGGTGTACGTCGAAGGCAGCCTGCGCACGCGCAAGTGGACCGACAAGGACGGCATCGAGAAATACACCACCGAAATCCGCGCCGACCAGATGCAGATGCTGGGCAGCCGCCAGGGCCAGGGCGGCCCCTCGGGCGGTCCCGAGGACGACGGCGGCTATTCGCAGGGCGGCGGTGGCGGCGGCTACTCGCAAGGCGCCGGCGGTGGCGGCGGCGGCGGCTATGCCCCCCGCGCACCGGCCGCGGCACCGCGCGCTCCGGCGCCGGCACCGCGCCAGGCTCCGGCCAAGTCGTCGTCGGGCTTCGACGACATGGACGACGACATTCCGTTCTGAGCTGAATCGCACCGTTTCCTGAGCCGGACCGGGCAGGCCGCACGCGGATGAGCCTCGCATGAGCCTCGGATCTGCGCGCCGGCTGCTCGAACATTTCTCCAGATACCGCTTTGCCTCGTTCTGGGCGAACGTGGTGCTCGCCGCGTCCGTGGCGCTGCTGGTGGCCATGGCCGCCTTTTTCGGCACCAGCGCTGCGCAGCACAACGCGGCGCTGCACCTGACGCAGGCCGACTGGCAGGTGCAGGACGCACCCGGCTTCCGTGCACTGCCGCTTGCCGTGGACAGCAAGGCCCTGCCTCCCGCCTGGCAACCGGTCGAACTGCCGCTGGCGCTGCCCATTGCGCTGCTGCGCCAGGCCGACGGCAGTGCATCGGCGGGTGCGACCCGCATCACCTGGCTGCGGATCTCCACGCGCGGCCTGCCCGACACGCAGGCGCCGCTCGCGCTCTACGGCGCGCGCATCAAGACCGACGGCACCATCGCGGTATATGCCAACGGGCGGCAGGTCCACCGCGCGCAGGTGCAGGGGCCGCTGTGGAACAGCACCCGCACGCCGCTGTGGGTGCTGCTGGGCAAGACGACCGACGGCGCGCCGCTGGACGAGATCCTGGTGCGGATGGAGCACACGCGCGGCGCGCAGGTGGCGGTTTCGTCGCTGTGGCTCGGGCCCGCCGAAGCGCTGGAGCCGCGCTACCGCATGCGGCAGTGGCTGCAGCAGGAGCTGCCGGCCATGCTCAGCACGGCCTTCATGGCGGTGGGCGTGTTCGCGCTGTTCGTGTGGTTCAGGCGGAGCCACGAAACCGGCTACCTGCTCTTCTTCAACCTGGCGACCACGTCCTTCCTGCGCAGCCTGCATTTCTATGTCGGCGTTCCGGTCGCCAACGACTGGTTCGCCTGGCTCACGGTCAACTCGCTGTTCTGGCTGGTGGCGGTGGTGCACTTCGCGCTGCGCCAGCTGCACGGCCGACCGCTGCGGTGGTTCACCGGCGCGGTGGTGGCGTGGACGGTGCTGACCGGCGTGCTGACGCTGCCGGGCCTGGCGATCCTGAGGAACACGCCGCAGGTCACGCCGCTGATCTACCTGGGCGCGGCGCTGATGGGGGTCGCCGTTGCGCTGGTGGGCGGCATCAGTGCCTGGCGCCGCTCCGGCGAGGGGCGGCTGGTGGCCGTGGGCATCGGCGTGTGCGTGCTGCTGGGGGTGTCCGACTGGCTGCTGCAGAACAATTTCGTGAGCCCCGAGGGCTGGTACCTGGGCGCCTACACCAACGCCGTCACCTTCAGCGTGTTCGGGGTGCTGCTGTACCGGCGCTACGTCAATGCCATTGCCGAGGTCGAGCGCGTCAACGCCAGCCTGGCCCAGCGCCTTGCGGCCCGCGAAGCCGAGCTCGAGCTCAGCCACCGGCGGCTGCGCGAGGTCGAGAGGAAGCAGACCATCAGCGACGAGCGCCAGCGCCTCATGCAGGACATGCACGACGGCCTGGGCTCCTCGCTGATCAGCGCCATCCGCTCCGTGGAGGGCGGCAGCATGAGCGACGACAAGGTCTCGCAGGTGCTCAAGAGCTGCCTGGACGACCTCAAGCTCACCATTGATTCGATGGAGCCGCTCGAGGACGACCTGCTGCTGCTGCTGGCCACGCTGCGCTACCGGCTCGGCCCGCGGCTCGAGAGCTCGGGCGTGGCGCTGCAATGGCAGGTGCAGGAGCTGCCGGCGCTGGACTGGCTCGACCCGACCAGCGCGCTGCACATCCTGCGCATCGTGCAGGAGAGCATCGCCAACGTGCTGCGCCATACGCGCGCCACCGAGATCCGGGTGGCCACCGAGCGCCAGGCATCGGGCGTGCGGGTGAGCATCGAGGACAACGGCCAGGGCTTCAACGTCGAGAAGGCCCTGGCCGGTGCCGGCGGGCGCGGCATGCAGAACCAGCAGCGCCGGGCGCAGGCCGTCGGGGGCGAGGTGTCGTGGCGCTCGGGGCCCGGAGGCACGCTGTTCACGCTCTGGCTGCCGCTCCAGCGCGGCGGGCGGTCGGCGTAGCAGGCCGGAGGCTCAATCGGCGTCGGCGTGGCCCGCGTATTGGGGCAGGTCGTCGGTGATCGTGAACCAGGGCGCCTTCGAGCCCACGAAGATGTGCGCACGCGGGCGGATCGAAGGGGCGTCCACCAGCGTGCCCAGCGTCACATGCACGAACAGGCCATCGCGCACCACCGAGTAGAGCAGCGAGCCGCAATGGCGGCAGTGCACGTCGCCCGCGTCTTCTTTGCCGAAGACCAGGAGTTCGTCCTGGCCCTGTGCAATGGCCAGCTTGTGCCGCTCGATGCCGGCGAAGGGCTTGAAGGCCGAGCCGGTCGCGCGCCGGCAGTCGGCGCAGTGGCAGTTCAGCGCATAGGCGAAGGCGTCGGCCACCGTGTAGCGCACCGCGCCGCAAAGGCAGCGGCCGGCCAGCGTGCGGTTGGCCGCGCTCTCGGGGCTGCTCACCGGACTGTCCATCGACCGAAAGGCGGCGGCTCAGCCCGCCAGGCCCACGAACACGTTCTGCACGTCGTCGTTCGCATCGATGGCGGCCAGGAACACTTCGACCTCCTCGAGGTGCTCCGCGCTGAGGCTGGCCGGATCGACCGGGTTCTTTGGCTTGTAGCCCAGCTTGGCCGACAGCACGGTGAAGCCCTGGGCCGGCAGCGCGCGGCTCACCAGGTCGAGGTCGGTCGGGTCGGTCAGGAACACCGTGGCCCCGCCTTCGCCGGCCGCCTCGAAGTCCTGCGCGCCCGCTTCGATGGCGGCGACTTCGGCATCGGCATCGGCACGCGAAGGCTCGGCCTCGATCATGCCCACGTGGTCGAAGTCCCACGACACCGAGCCCGAGGTGCCGAGCTGGCCCTTGCGGAACAGCACGCGCATTTCAGGCGCGGTGCGGTTCACGTTGTCGGTCAGGCACTCGACCATCACGGGCACCTGGTGCGGTGCAAAGCCTTCGTAGATCACATGCTCGAAGTGCACCGCCTCGCCGCTGAGCCCCGCACCCTTCTTGATGGCGCGGTCCAGCGTGTCCTTGGGCATCGAGACCTTGCGGGCCTGCTCCACCACCAGCCGCAGGCGCGCATTGGAGGCCGGATCGGCGCCGCTGCGCGCGGCCACCATGATTTCCTTGGCCAGTTTTCCGAACAGGCGGCCCTTGGCATTGGCCGCCAGGTCCTTGTGCTTTGCTTTCCACTGTGCGCCCATGGCTGATGTTCCTTGTGTTGTGTGTGTGGCTGGATGGGCCGTTTGGGGCAACTACTTTAGCCGCAGCGCCTGGGGGCGGCCGCTTTTTCCAATCTGCGAAGGCCGGTGTCGCCATGGCCCCGGTTTCTCGCTTGGGCGGTGCGATTGTTTCCTTTCCGTGAACGCCGTGGTTCTTTTTGCTAAGGGTTTTTACGTAGAAGACGGCGCACAATTCATCTCACAGACCGGCCCCCAAGCCGATCTGGGTGAACAGGGCCCCGAGCGAGGTGGCCGCCCCCCGATGGGACGGTGACCCACCCAAGACCGGTTCGAAATCATCCAAAGTCAAAACTGAACTGAATTGAAGGAAATCAAAATGACCGCCTCGAAGATCCTCTCCGCCGTTGCTGTTGCCCTCATGGCCGTCGCCGGTGCCGCCCACGCCGAAACCTACGAAGGCGTGCATCAGCTGACCTCGGCCGCCAGCCGCGCCGACGTCGCCAGCCAGGCCGTGGTTGCCGCGCACAGCGCCAACCCCTACGCCACCGGCGCCAATGCAGGCCCGGCCCAGGTGCTCGTTTCGTCGAACAGCCGCGATGCGGTCCGCGCAGAAGCCGCCGTCGCGGCCCGCAGCGCCGATCCGTACGCCGAAGGCGCCTCGTCGGGCGTGGCTCCGATCGTCGCCAGCACGGTGGACCGCGCCACGGTGCGCGCCGCAGCCCGCGCTGCTGCCCGCGGCGACGCTCTGCCGCTGTAAAACGGCCCTGGCGCTCGACGAGCGCCAATCCTCCAAAAAGCCGGCCATGCGAAAGCATGGGCCGGCTTTTTGCCGTGCTCGCCGCCCCGGATGCGAGGCCCGCGGCCCGGGCGTGGCTGATTTGCCACGCAGGCAAATGCTTTCGCCTTACAAAATGGCCGCCGCCTCCACGGGCGGACATCGAGCTTTGGCCGCAGCCCGGTACGATGGTGCCCGCCGCGGCGGGGCTGGCCGGCGCGGTTTTGGTGGCCTCCCATCCGCAAGATACCCACAACGTGAGCTGCACCCTGGTTCTGAAAGACGACGCCGGCCGCTTCGAAGCCGATGCCTTCGCGTGCCTGGCAGGTTGAACCGAGCACGCATGGCCCTCACGCTCGACCCCGAAGACACGCGCGAACGCATTCACGGCCTGGCGTGGTGCGGCTTCCATCCCGACGGCGACATCGAATGGATGATCACCGACGAGTACCTCGACCCCGACGAGCTCACGGCCGAAGACCGCGCCTGGGTCAAGGCCGAGGCCGCGCGCGCCTGCGCCGCCAAGCGCGCCGCCGAGGCTTCGTGGCCCGCCCGGACCGAATACGACCGGCTCGAAGCGGTGTTCGCCCAGCTGCGCAGCGAGAAGATCATTGCGCTGCACCGCGCCGGCAACTCGCTGGCCGATGGCCATGACGACGTGCGCGAGCAGTGGCGTGCCGCGGGCCGGCTTGCCTCGGGCATTCGCGGCTGCTGCTTCTATCACGCGCAGGACCTCGACACCGCCGTGCGCACCGGCCGCCTCTACCTGGCGTTCAGCGGCGGCATGATTCCCGAGATCGACCAGCGCGAGGCCAACACCGTCGCGGTCGGCCGGCGCATCGTCGAGCTGCTGCGCGCGGCCGGCTTCGGCGCGCAGTGGAGCGGCAACATCAACGAGCGCATCGAGGCCGACCTGGGCCAGTGGCGCAAGCGAAGCCCGTAGCCGGGCCACGGCCAGCCCTAGCAGAGCGGGCAATGGCTTGCACGAGCAGGGATCGCCGGATCGCGCCATCATCCGGCCCATGATTCCGTTCTCGATCCTCGACCTCTCCCCCATCACCGAAGGCAGCGACGCCGCGCAGTCGTTCCGCAACTCGCTTTCGCTCGCGCAGCACGGAGAGAAGCTGGGCTACCGGCGCTACTGGCTGGCCGAGCACCACGGCATGCCGGGCATCGCGAGCGCGGCCACCGCGGTGCTGCTCGCCTACGTGGGCGCCGGCACCTCGACGATCCGCATCGGTGCCGGCGGCGTGATGCTGCCCAACCATTCGCCGCTGGTGATCGCCGAGCAGTTCGGCACGCTGGAGTCGCTGTATCCGGGGCGCATCGACCTGGGCCTGGGCCGCGCGCCCGGCTCCGACCAGCGCACGGCGCGCGCGCTGCGCCGCAACCTCGAATCCGACGCCGACCAGTTCCCGCAGGACGTGGTCGAGCTCATGGACTTCATGTCCAAGGCGCCGCAGCAGCCCGTGCGCGCAGTGCCGGGCGCGGGGCTCGAGGTGCCGGTGTGGATCCTCGGGTCGAGCACCTTCGGCGCCCAGCTGGCCGCGCACCTGGGCTTGCCCTACGCCTTTGCCTCGCATTTCGCGCCGCAGCAGCTGATGCAGGCGATCCAGATCTACCGCGAGACCTTCAAGCCTTCGGCGCAGCTGCAGAAGCCTCATGTGATGCTGGGCTTCAACGTGTTCGTGGCCGACACCGACGAAGAGGCCGAGTTCCGCGCCACCTCGTGGCAGCAGGCCTTCGTGAACCTGCGCAGCGGCCGGCCGGGGCGCCTGCCGCCGCCGGTCGAGGGCTACCGGCAGAAGGTCGGCCCGGCGGAGAACGCGCTGCTCGATTCGGTGCTGTCGTGCTCGGCCGTGGGCTCGCCTGCCCGCGTGCGCGAAGGCGTGCAGGCCTTCATCGAGCGCACGGGCGCCGACGAGCTGATGATCACCTCGCAGGTGTTCGACCACGCGGCGCGGCTGCGCTCCTACGAGCTGCTGGCCGGCTTGCGCGGCCAGGCCTGAATCCCCCACGCCGGCCGCCCGGGCGCCGGGCTGGGACAATGGCGGGCTTATGGCAAAGCAACGGATCGTGGTGGGACTGAGCGGCGGGGTCGATTCCGCGGTCACGGCGCACCTGCTCAAGCAGCAGGGGCACGAGGTGGTCGGCATCTTCATGAAGAACTGGGAAGACGACGACGACAGCGAATACTGCTCGTCCAACATCGACTTCGTGGACGCCGCCAGCGTGGCCGACGTGCTGGGCATCGAGATCGAGCACGTCAACTTCGCGGCCGACTACAAGGACCGCGTGTTCGCCGAGTTCCTGCGCGAATACAAGGCCGGCCGCACGCCCAACCCCGACGTGCTGTGCAATGCCGAGATCAAGTTCAAGGCCTTCCTCGACCACGCGATGCGCCTGGGCGCCGAGAAGATCGCCACCGGCCACTACGCGCGCGTGCGGCTGAACGAGGCCAGGGGCAGGCACGAGCTGCTCAAGGGGCTCGACCCCTCCAAGGACCAGAGCTATTTCCTGCACCGGCTGAACCAGGCGCAGCTGTCCAAGACGCTGTTCCCCGTGGGCGAGCTGCACAAGACCGAGGTGCGCCGCATCGCGGAAGAGATCGGCCTGCCCAACGCGAAGAAAAAGGATTCGACCGGCATCTGCTTCATCGGCGAGCGGCCGTTCCGCGAGTTCCTCAACCGCTACATCTCGAAGGAGCCGGGCCCGATCAAGGACGACCGCGGCCGCAAGCTCGGCGAGCACCAGGGCCTGAGCTTCTACACGCTGGGCCAGCGGCAGGGGCTGGGCATCGGCGGTGTCAAGGAGAAGGGCGCGCAGCGCGGCTCGGGCGACCACTCGCCATGGTTCGTGGCGCGCAAGGACGTCGAGAAGAACACGCTCTGGGTGGTGCAGGGCCACGACCATCCCTGGCTGCTGTCCTCGGCACTCGCGGCCGGCGATGCGAGCTGGGTCTCGGGCGACGCGCCCGCGCCGGGCCGCTACGGCTCGAAGGCGCGCTACCGCCAGGCCGATGCGGCCTGCGAACTGGAAGAAGGCGGCGGCGAGGCCGGCTTCAGCCTGCGCTTCGGCGAGCCGCAATGGGCCGTCACGCCGGGGCAGTCGGCCGTGCTCTACGACGGCGAGCGCTGCCTCGGCGGCGGGGTCATCGTCTGAGCGCCTGAGGGCGGCGCGCGACAGCCGTCAGCGCACCGATTCGTGGACGTGGATCAGGTCGAGCGGATAGCGCTTGCCGGCCAGGTGGTCCTCGACGCACTGCAGCAGCAGCGGGCTGCGGTGCCGCGGCACGCTGGCGCGGATCTCGTCGGCGCTCATCCAGACCGTGCGCACGATGCCTTCGTCGAGCGCTCGGCCCGCTTCCTGCGCACCGAGCGTGCCGGCAAAGGCAAAGCGCAGGTAGGTCACGTCTTCCTTGCTGCCCGTGCGGTGGCTCGAGCGCGCCATGTAGATGCCGACCAGCGCGGTGGGCGTGAAGGCGTGGGCGGTTTCCTCGAGCGTTTCGCGGGCACAGCCTTCGATCGGCGATTCGCCCGGGTCGAGGTGTCCCGCCGGGGTGTTGAGCCTGAGGCCCTGGGCGGTGTGCTCCTCGACCAGCAGGAAGCGGCCGTCCTGTTCGATCACGGCCGCCACGGTGACGTTGGGTTTCCAGCGCGGGGTCGTCATTGTCTTGGGCCCTTTTGACTACTTAATGCAGCGCGTAGCCGCTGAAGCGCCAGATGCGGTCGCTGTCGAGATGGAAGCTCACGAGTTCGCGCAGTGTGCCATCCGGCTTGTTGCTGAAGCGGGTCTCGTACTCGATGCTGACATATTGTCCGGCCGCCTCGGCATCAGGGTCGGCCACGGCCCGGCGCTTGACCGCCACCCAGGTGCGCTGCAGCGGCGCGCCCAGCGCGGAACGGCTGCTGGAAACCTTGGCGGCGAAGTCGGTGCGCGCGATGCGCTTGCGGGTGGCGGCCGTGGCGCCGTCCCAGAGCTCGCCGGTCCTGCCCTGGTCGATCATCCGGATGGCCTGCATGCCGCCCTGCACCAGGTCGCTGGCTTCCACATCCTGCGCGGCGGCCGTGCCGAAGACGCCCCAGCACAGTACGGCGGCCAGCAGCAGCCTCGTGAGAACTTTCATCGGCTTCATTCCTTTGGGGCGGCCCCACGGCAGGGGCCCGAAGCCGTTTGGAGCCCGTATCGGGGCGGAGATTCCCGGGCGGGCCTCAGCGCGCGAGGCTGTCGGGGTGCGTGCTGGCGTCGACCACTTCGAGCCGGTAGCCCAGCCCATAGATGGCCAGCAGCAGGAAGCCGCTCGCGGGCCCGAGGCCCAGCTTGGTCCGCAGGCGGGAGATGTGGGTGTCCAGCGACCGCGACAGCGCTGCCGTGCCAACGCCCCACACCGCCTCGTGCAGGTGCTCGCGCGACAGCAGCCGGCCGAGGTTCTGGAACAGGAACAGCGCGAGCGCGTATTCGCGGTTCTTCAGCTCGACGGGCGTGCCATTCACCTTGAGGACGCGCGCGGGCGGATAGAAGTGATAAGGGCCGAACACCAGCTCGGTCTCGTGCTGCGCGGGATAGGACCGGCGCAGCAGCGCATTGACCCGGGCCTCGAGCTCGGTGGCGCGCACCGGCGCGACCATGAAATCGTCGGCGCCCGCATTGAGCCCTTCGACCACGGCGGTCTCGTCGCGCGTGGTGGTCACGAAAAGAATGGGCGCGCGGCTTCGCAGCTCGTTGCGCGCGGTCTTCACGAGCTCGAGGCCGCGCATGTCCGGCGGGTTCCATTCGAGGATCAGAAGATCGAAGGTTTGCCGGCGCAGCGCCTGGAGCAAGGGACGCCCTTCGGTGTACGAGTGACATTCGTGGCCGAGCCCCGACATCGCCTCGGCGATCAGCCGAAGCTGATCGGGCTCGTGATCAAGTACTGCAATACGCATTCCATCCCCTTCTTCCTGCCAAATTTGCCTCTGCGGGCTTTCGAGTGAAAGAAGTGTATCTATCTGCGTCTCCGGAAAAAAGGCTTCGCGTAACTAATGCACGAAATGAAGGTATCTTTCTTGGAGTTGATGGCAATTGCAAACAAATGCGCGCTAATTGACGACAAGCGTTGCCGGACGCCGCTGCCTGGCGGCCGGGCACGCCGAAACATGGGAGCCCGATACGGGGGAAACAACCGATGTACGGGCCTGCAGGTCCCGATGCCGCCTGCTTCGCTACCATTTATATAGCTACACATGCAATGACTACGGTCATCAAGCGGCGAACAGGCGGTGGATTTTGGCGACAGCGCAGCCGTAATCTTGCTGTAAGCTCTGGCCGCGTTCCCGTATTGCCCTTGCCCTGAGGAGATCTCTATGCTGATAGGCGTGCCTGCCGAGACGATGGCCGGCGAAACCCGCGTGGCCGTAACGCCCGAGACGGTGAAGAAACTGGCCGCTTCCGGGCACACCGTGCGCGTGCAGTCCGGGGCTGGCATTGCAGCCAGCGTCACCGATGCCGCCTACGAGGCCGCCGGTGCCGAGATCGTCAACATGAACGCCGCCTTCGCGGCCGACATGGTGCTCAAGGTGCGCACCCCCAGCGATGCCGAAACCGCGCTCATGAAGCCCGGCACCGTGGTCATCGGCATGCTCAACCCCTTCGATGCGGCCGGCCTGCAGCGCCTGGCCACGGCCGGCCTCACCGCCTTCGCGCTCGAAGCCGCGCCGCGCACCACCCGCGCCCAGAGCATGGACGTGCTCAGCTCGCAGGCCAACATCGCGGGCTACAAGGCCGTGATCATCGCGGCCGACAAGTACCAGCGCTTCTTCCCGATGCTCATGACCGCCGCCGGCACCGTGAAGGCCGCGCGCGTGGTCATCCTGGGCGTGGGCGTGGCCGGCCTGCAGGCCATTGCCACCGCCAAGCGCCTGGGGGCGGTGATCGAGGCCTCCGACGTGCGCCCGAGCGTCAAGGAGCAGATCGAGTCGCTGGGCGGCAAGTTCATCGAGGTGTCCT
Organism: Variovorax sp. 01N425; assembly: GCF_056399465.1. Taxonomy (NCBI): domain Bacteria; kingdom Pseudomonadati; phylum Pseudomonadota; class Betaproteobacteria; order Burkholderiales; family Comamonadaceae; genus Variovorax; species Variovorax sp. 01N425. The sequence continues at coordinate 81,953 of NZ_JBFTRJ010000023.1, forward strand.
ACGACACCGACGAAGAAAAGGAAGCCGCGGTCGGCGTCGGCGGCTATGCCCGGCCGATGCCCCCGAGCTGGCTCGCGCGCCAGCAGGTCGAGGTGGCCAAGCGCGTGGCGCTGGCCGACATCGTCATCAGCACCGCGCTCATTCCCGGACGCGCCGCGCCCACGCTCATCACCGAGGACATGGTCAAGGCCATGAAGCCCGGCTCGGTGATC